>CAYTUA010000175.1:0-10428 GCA_964440855.1 uncultured Lentimicrobiaceae bacterium | reverse complement strand
AATATGGGGTAAATGGGTTGTTTCGCTTTCACCGGCCCCTGCCAGCACGGCGTCGCCAACACCGGTGAAAACAATTTTGGTTTCGTCACCGGCCTGACGCATGGCAGCCTGCAAAGCAGGCGTAGAAATGACCATCAGCAAATCCACGCGATCCGATTTAACAGTGGTCATGATACTCGAAAGGGTTGACATGTCGCCCTGTGCATTAAATACCCGCAGCTTGTAATCCCTGCCCTCAACAAAGCCAGCGGCTTGAATTCCATCGATGAGCCCCTCGTGGCAACGTTCGGCAAACTCTGTGTCGCTATAGTGCACCAAGCTCAATTTCAGCATAGCGGGTGTCTTTTTTATCTTTCTGTGCCTGACCGGATCAATGCGTTTTTGCACCTGAGTAGCAACAATAGGCAGCTCAGAGGGCGGCAAGCCGGCAATTATTTTTGCTGCCATTTTGCCTGATTGCTTGCCCCACTCAAAAAAATCATCACCAAAGGCGGCAGTGGCCCCTTGCGCAACCAACTGCGGTTCGGTAGTAAACACCGGAACATTCGCCGCTTCAGCAGCCCGGTAAATCGAAGCAAATCCTGTATTGGCCAGGTTGTCGGCCGAAATAATAATCACCTCTGCACCACGCTGAATAACGGATTGGGTAGCCAGGCCCAGCTCTACAACAGATGTTGCTGTTGCCTCAAGCACCTCCACATCGCGGGTTTTGGCTGCCGACCTTAGCTTTTCCACAGACAAAACCGAATTCAATTGGGAAGCGTCATACACCACGCCTGCTTTGGACAGCCCACCGAGATACTCATCGGCCATATCAAGCAACACATCCACAGGGGGATCGTCGTGTACACCACATACGTTGGACTGACGGCCACTCCCAAACATTTTTGCTTTTACCGGATCGCTTGAAACCGTGAATACCACAGGAATATCTTTTACTTTGCTGATTACGGCCATCATCACCGGGGTGGTAATGGTGACAATAAGGTCGGGTTTGTCCCGCACAACAGCATCAATTATTTGGGCTAATTGCGCCGTTTCGCCCTGAGCGCTGTATCTTTTGATGGTATAATCAACACCTGCCACCAAACCGCTCCACTGCAACCCAGCTTCCACTCCATGATCAGCTTCCTCAAGCAAACGGTTCTCCACCAAGGTGATAAAAGCAACTTCTGCCGGCTTGCCATTTTCCGCTGTCACATTCAAAAAATGATTGGCTTCCTTTATCGCCGTCAATGTTGGCTTGTTGCCCTTCGCCCTATAATCTGCAAAATTGAGGCTGATTTTTTCCTCCTCTCCTTCCGGCAGGCTTGCAGCTATGCGCTCCTGAACAGGCTGAGAAATGCGCCAGTCTTTTCCCAGGTTTTGCAGCAGCTCCTTGTTCAGCGCAAGCTCCTCAGGTACAATATTCTCGATTCTGAATGATGCCGGATTCCTGCCCTCCATGATGGCTATAGCCATGTCAGCAGTATATTCTCCCACGGTATAATAATTGGCACCAACACCAAACAGCACTCCATTTTTAACATCAAAAGGATCATTTGTAAAAACAGGAATATTGAATTCTGCGGCCATATTTACCATCATGCTGATGGAGGCTATGGCCACCGTATCACCTCCGATCCAGATGGCTTCTACACCCCTGCCAAGCAGCGATCGCGTGGCCTCAGAAACCTCCGAGGTGTTTGCAGCAATGGCTTCGATCAGCTCAATCCCCAACTCAGCACTTATTGTCCGGGCTATAAGCAAACAGGCTTCAGAACATTGCTCGCCGGGATTCCAGAACACCCCCACCTTTCGAATGGAGGGGTTCAGCTCACGTAAAATCCGGAATGCAGCTTCAACAGGCTGAAATGTACCCACACCTGCCATATATGGCGGATGTTGATCAGGTTCAGGTCCACTGATTCCAACACCTGTTCCAAAAGGGTCGGTAACAGCGCCAAAAACATGCCACTTGCCGACTTGCTGATTGGCTTTTGAGAACACCTGCAAGGCCACCGTACTCGAAGTGATGACCATTTCGAAAGGGCCATTGACGATTTCCCTGGCAATCGTATTGGCTGTGCTAAAATCGCCCTGCGGATTATACCTTCTGATATTGCTGTTTCCGGGAGCAGCATAGCCCCTGGCCTGCAAGCGGTCCATAATACCAGCCACATGCATATCGAGCAAGGGTGTGGATGCGATTTGCAAGATGGCTATTTTTGGAAAATCATCTTGCTGGCTTTTAGTTGTTTGCTGCCGTTGATCCATGTCCGAAAACAACAATACTGCAGAAGCGGCTAGTATCAGGGCTACTGCAAGCCAAAGGTTTTTCACAATTTCTTTCATGGTAGTTGGTTTGCTTGTTTGGTTTGTATAGCCTAAGGGTGCATCTTTTAAAAAGGATACGCCTTATGAATGGCCCTTTGCTCTATAAATCTCATATCCCTTCATCTAGATTACATTTTTCATTCATTTTGTATCTTTTTTCGCATAAGCAATCTGTTTTTGCCAGCTTTACGCACATACGCAACTTCATCCATCATTGTCTTCATAAGGTGAACTCCCAACCCACCAATAGCCCGTTCTTCGACAGAAAGGCTCAGGTCGGGCGTTGCATTTTGTGTTGGATCATAGGCCTTTCCGTCATCTATCAGGCATATAGAAAGGATATTTTCCTGCATTTCAAAAACAATTTCGATGGGGTGTTCAAGGTTATCATCAAAGGCATAGTTCACCACATTGGTGAAAGCTTCTTCGAGCACCAGGTTCAATGTCATCCCGACTGCTGGCGCGATATGCCATTTCTCTGCCAATTCATCAATACAAAGCTGAATGCTTGTCAGCTCGCTGATTTTGTTGGACAGTTTAAGTGTTTTGCGTTTCGGTTCCATTTCCATTAAAATTGATGGTCATCATGGTAATGTCGTCTGATTGTTCATAGCCGTCAACATGCCTTTCGAGATTTTCAGCCATGATACTGATCATGCCCTTGGGATCGGCCCCATGGTTTTCAGCAATGACCTCCTGTATTTTTTGTTCGCCAAAAAGTACTTTTTTGGCATTTTCTGCTTCGCTAACGCCATCTGTGTATGAAAAAATCTTTTCGCCATGACCCAATTGAATGCTGGATTCGTTGTAGGCATAATCACCCATGAGGCCAAGCGGGATGGAGGTGCCCATGTCCATAAAAACAACATCACCATTTTCCTTAATATGCAGTGGTGGGTTGTGGCCTGCGTTGGCATAGCTGAGCTTACCCGTTTCAATATCAAGTATGCCCAAAAAGAAGGTTACGAACATGCAGGATTCGTTGTTGAGCGAAAGGGATTTGTTGAGCACATTCATAATGGCTGACGGTGCTTTATGCTTATCGGCAATGGAGCGTAACAAGGTACGCGTTACAGCCATAAAAAGGGAAGCCGGAACGCCTTTTCCCGACACATCGCCAATAGCAAAGCAGAATTTATTTTTGTCGAGCACAAAAAAATCATACAAATCACCCCCCACTTCCTTGGCCGACTTCAGCATGGCATACAAATCCACCTGTGGCAAATCGGGAAAAGGCGGAAAAGAATGCGGAATCATCGACATTTGAATATCCCGTGCGATGCGTAATTCACTTTCGATTTTTTCCTTGGCCGAAGTGGTTTCCTTGAGGTTCTCAATATAAACAGCCAACTGGTTTTGCATATGGCTGAAAGCATTATTCAACTCTCTCATCTCAATGCTGTTAAGCTTTTTAGGTAATTCAACATCAAAATCGCCCTGCGCAATTTGTCGTGCCGAATCAGCAAACTGCCCTAAAGGAGCAGCCAGTCGTTTTACGATGCCAGTTGTGATTACTGAAAGCACCAGCAAGCCGGCAAGGATCAACACCACCAAAAGAAAATTCATTTGATGTAGCGAAGCAAACATCTCATCATCAGGATATACAACGGCAACTGACCAGCGAATAGAGTCCAGATTGGTATAATATATCCACCTTTTATTCCGACCGGGTATGTCGTATGACCTGAAATTACTTTTGCCTTGCATAAGCTCACGCCCGATTTCGCGCAAAATGGGTGCTTGCCAATCTTCGGCGATAGAGAAAGCACTGCTGTTCATAATTTGCGTCTTGTCGGGATGGGTCACTGCCACTCCGTTACGGGTGATCATAAAGGCATATCCGGTTTCAAAAATTTTGATTTTGGAAATATAATCTGTGAGTTTGTCCAATGCCACATCAATTGTAGCCACCCCGATAAATAGGGGCTTGCCTTCGAACGAGGTATAGATAGGATGGGAATAAGTCGTCATCAGGATATTGCCCCCACCTTCATCAAAATAGGGCTCTGACCAGTAGGGTGTATCAAGCATTTTGGGTATTTGGTACCAATCCATATAAAAGTACTGGTAATCGTGACCGCCCAGGAAACTTTTATAGACGTTTCCATTGTCGCGATACACATAGGGCATAAAATATTTCCCCTTGTCAGGGAAGTAATTCGGCTCAAAAGCGACGCAGGCCCCGTAAACATTAGGGTTGCGCTTAACAATTGTTTCCAGGATGCGAATCAGGCTGTCTTCCTGAAAGAAGCCCATGCCAATGGAAGTACTAACCATCTGCGGTATTTTTTCCAGTGGCTTCAACTCGCCTTCCACTTTTCCAGCGATGTTGCCGGCCAGTTGAATGGCATATTCCCTGGTGGCTTTTTGGATGCTGTTTCGGGCATAAAAATAATAAAGGGTGATAATGAGCACAAAAAGTGTGGTAGTAATGAGCAACACACGGATGATAATACGAAATGACAGGCTGTTCTTTTTTAGCATTTCTTAATTGCTTTGGGGCAGTTGCAATGCCGGTTTGAAAAAATCATTGTATTCCAGTTGAAAATCTGCATCATGCTGGCTGCGGATAATCTCATAAGCATGCATAAAATCATCCTCATAAAGCTTGCCAGGGATCAGGCTATCATTATCCAGATCAAGCATCTCCAGCACTTTATCCAGCATCCAGCTTTGTTGGGCTTTGTTGGCAGGTATTCTGTTCTCACGCATCAAATCCAGCACCAATTCCAGCACATATGCCTTATTTTGGGCTGCAAAGGCCCAGCCGCGGAGTGTTGCTTCGGTAAACGCACGCAATTCGTCGAGTCTGTTCACGGCAGTATGACGCAAGGTGTATAATCCGTCTTCGGGTATATTAAAACCATAATCCGTAGCAAAAAAAGTGTTCAGCTCATCGTGGTTAATTCCACTAAGAAAAATCTGGTTGTATTCATTATAAAACATCACCGTCATCACATCAATGCCACCCAGCAAAAAAAGGTTTACGGATGATAAAATGGGCACCCATTCCACCTCAACACCTTGCTGATTCAGCATGGCCCGCGGGAGTTCTTCAAAACCACTCATCCAAACACCGACTTTTTTTCCGGCAAAGTCTTTTATTGTTTCAATCCCACTGCTTTTCTGGGCTACAAACAATATAGCCGAATGCTGCGACAGCTGTGCAATATTCACCAGATCAAGTCCCTTTTGCCTTACTTCAATACCGGTAATTAAAAAAAGGGAAATGATATCTGCCTGCCCTGTTGCAAGAAACTCAACCGCATTCACCGATGCTGAGGGGTGAATAATTTCCACATCGAGACCGGCCTCTTCATAAAAACCCTGATCTTTTGCCGCATAGTAGCCGGCAAACTGTGCCTGGGGCATCCAATGGGCCGAAAAAACCAGTTTGGGGTTTTGTGCTGCCGCCTGCATCCAAACGATAAAAAACAGGAGGAGAAGGGAAGTCGTTTTGTGTGTATTCATGGCGAAAATATCAAATCTTAAAATTAAGCTAAAAATTTAGTTGCCCAGCAATTTAAGCGAAAACATCCACTGTTCAACCGGGCCGAAACCAGCCTCAAATTTGCGGGCATAGCCAGCTGACCAGGTTGTTTTGAGGTATGAGAACAGCACCAGTTCCAAATCCAGTTGAATGCCGGCATTGAACACATGCCGCACTTCACCGGCATATCCCGGATTAAGCACCATATGGGTACCAAACACAGCACTTTTTAGGTAGGTAGGATACAGCCAGGTTGTGCCAACATTCCGAAGCCTCAGTGGCTTCAAGTTGAGGTCAGCCATTGTTTTTACAAAATTATGGGCCTGCAAGGCATCAATATCCACGCCCGGAAAAGCCAATACCTTTCTATACTGTTCAGGGGCTTGCCAATCAACATAGTTATTGCGGAAACCTCCAAAATAGAATTTGGAATAGGCGGCATCACGCTTTCCAAATGACTGGCCGGCACTGTTCCGTATCCAGAAACTTGTGTTGCGCATACCAGGAACAAGCCATCCCACATGTTGTTCAGAAATAAGTGATGGATACAAAACGCCTTTTACGAAGTAGCTGTAAGCCAACAAATTCCAACTATACCCCATTTCATCCCCCACACCTCCCAGGCTTCTTCTGAGTTTTGAAATACCTATATCACCCGAAACACTTTGCAGGTTGCGTATGGGCGAAGCAATATTCTGGAATTGCGGCAGCACCTCCAAATCGCCGTAGTGGTTAATGCCAAAGCCATAGTGCCACCTAAAAGGATTCCTGATGGTAATCGTTTTTTTATTGCTGATGCCTATTGAATAACCTGCCCTGCTGCGTTTGGTAGGTCCAAAAAGGTCGTAAAAATCGGATTTATTCAACGAGGCATGGAAGCCCCATGTCCAATAATCTAAGTTCAACTCAGCATGGATTTTTTGTTTGTCGGGATTGGCACTCCAAGGAGAACCAGCCAAAAACAAACTGGCATTGGAAAGACCAATCTGATCGCGCCAATTGAGGCGATATCCCACAACAGCTGTTTGCTTAAAGCCGGCGACATCCGGATAAGCGCTGGTCAGTCGCATATTCTTCAAAGGGTAATAGGCCCCTTCTGCCAGCTTAAGCGAATCCAGATTCATGCGGTTGGCAGGTGGCAGCGAATAGGCTTCAATTTCAGGATTGCGCGCATACACCAGGTTGCCGGCATAGTCAATGGCATTGGCTTCATGAATCACCTGCTGCGGTATTATACCGGGCTGCATGCCATTGCGGTAGAAACGCAACACCAAAAGCGAATCATTGCTGAGCTGCAATGGCTGAAACAAGCCGTTTTCGTCATTGGAGAGCAACTCAAAGTTTTTGTCAGCTAACCCAATGCGCCAAATATTTGAAACACCTGTATAATAAGACGTTCCAATCAGGAATTGATCGTCCAAAATAAATTTGAACTGATTCAAGGTATTGTCTTCCAGTTCAAAAACGGTTTCAAACTTTCTATGTCCATTTTCAAGGTCGGCAATTTCAAACATGATAAGTGCCTGTTCGCCACGCACCCCGGTGCTGGTGATAATTATACGCTTGCCGTCATTGGAAATGGCAGGATCGAATATGGATCGTCCAAAATCAGCGGTAAACATGGGAATAAACGCTGTGTAAGGTTCAGGAATTTTCACCAGGGTGGCATATCCGTTGTCGTGACGTATGCCCCACAGGCTTCGGTCAACAGGATTGAAAACCAGATTACCGGTGCGGGAAAATGGTATTTTCTTTACTTTTCTACCTGTGGCAATATCAATGTTGACGAGGCTGCGGTATTTGCTGTTTTGCTCACTGACAAAAAGCTGGTGTTTTTCGGCATCATAGGCCAGAAAAGTCACTGTATAAAGCATGGGCGAGTCCAATGTTGCAATTTTCCTGATTTTACCGGTAGGCACATCCAGCTCCACAATTTGCGAAATGGCCCCCGGCCGGTTGATGGCAGCATACACTTTTTTGGTTTGGGGATCATAAACATAATTGGAAAATGAACCAAGTGGTTCTGCTGTTACCGGAGAGAAAGGCGTGATAGGGTATTGGCCAATTGCTTTCAGGTTATTTTGCTGAAAATTGGTTTCAAAATCGATCCAATCCAACCAGGATTGCTTTACCGACTTTCCATAAACATTTTTAAACTGACTGGCATAAAATGCCTTGCTGTCGTCGGTGCGTTTATACAGCGAAATCAGTTTATCTTCGCCATAAGTTGCAGCCAGGTAATTGACAAACCTTGTACCATAGAGATAAGCATTGGCACCAACCTGAAAGTCGATGGTAGTGCCCTCAGTTTCCAACCCAACAACTGAATAAAGGGGCTCACCTTCATTGATAATACTTCTGAAATACATCTCATCGTAAGGCCCCAGGGTCCGGCCCAAGCCCCCCGACATCCATGTTTCGAGGTAACAGGCAATGCCTTCATGAAACCAGCGGGGCGCATACCAGCGGGGCGTTGTGAGGTAACTCCAGAAAGCAGTGATGGGGGCTTTTTCATCGCGGCGCACCTTTCCAAATAAAAGCTTGCGCCAAAACAAATCCCTGCTATTGGCCTTGTCGGCCAGGGAAACATGTGTTAACTCATGACTCGAAAGCCATTGAAAGCGCTCACTCGACGGAATGATGCTAAAGGCATAATTGAAAGGTGATATGCCCAAAATCACCATGTTTTCAGGCATAACGATGGCACCCCCATGCCCGTTGTCTTCAAAATCAGTTAATAGCACATAGGTCCTTTTGTGTTTATAATCCCAGTGCTTTTTGTGAAACTCCAGTGCATTGTGAAAAGTACCTGCCACATGCGGCATCAGGTAGGAGTAACGATTTCCAAAATAAATCAACTCCATTTCGTTGGTACTGAACCGGTTGATTCTTTGGCCATAGAGTGTAGTGGTTGCCAGCAGGCCGAGCAGCATTATCGTCAAACCGCGTTTAAGGTGTTTAGTCATAGCCATGTTTTGGGCATAATTTCATAAATATCATTCAACGGACTGTTCGTTTCTCGGTTAACTGAAAAAAGTCTGACAATTTGAAATTGGAGGTGTCTTTTATAGCGAAAACCATTGTCAGTCAATTGTTCCAGTTAGCACATATGCAATAATTAATGTGCCTGTAACATGTCCATGCTGTTGATGGCGTTCAGGCTTTCGATATTCCCCATTAACTGCGGATGGGAGGCCATCAGTTGTTCGTTAGCAAGGAAAGCACCCAGATTTTCATTGCTTAAAAGCCTGCCAAGCTGTTCTTCCCCAAAAATGACCTCAAGTTGTTCCATATTGGCATACATGAGGGCCGACAACTCTTCCATATTGCAGATACAGGGAAAATCGATGCCCAGCATTTCCACATCAAGCATAAATTGTTGGTTGAAAGCATTTAAGCTTGCCTCATCATTGAGTTGCTTTCGTCCATCCCTTGATGACAAAAACTGTTGCTTGTCGAGATAATATAAGATGGGCTTGTTCTGGGTTAAAATAGCGCCGTTTGCTAGGTTTAAGAGCAAAATATCATGTGCTTCTTCCAGCGAATCATTTTTCATAAGTTTATGCTCGTCGATATAGGCAGCAATCGCATGCATATAATTCATCAATATCGCATCATGATGCCTTATGCGTGCAATGGCATTCTGGGCCTGGTTCAGGTAGTTGATCACCGGCAGCGATTCGTTGTCATCAAGGCTCACAATTAATGTTAAGGCTTCGAGGATATCGTTGCGGGCAGCATCAAGGTATTGGCTATATTGCCCCAGCGCATCTGCATAGGGGTAGTAAAGCTTATTAAAATCTTCCACGCTGGTAGTTCTGTTGAGCACCTGTTGGGCATCCGTAGCGGTTCGCAATGACTGATAATAGTAATACATCAGGTACTGTTGGTACTGGTTGCGCTTCAGGGTATCCTCGATGAGTTCGTTGCGAAGCAGCATATCCGCTTCCGAAACCTTTACATTCCGGTAGCGGTCAAGTTTGCCAATGCTCCCGGCTACATCATCTCCTGCCGGTGGCAGGTTGTTGATTGAATAGCCAATTAAAAAACCCACCAGCAGGGCGGCAATAGCCATGAGCCATGTTTGGGTTGCTTTGTTCTTTTTCATCTGTATATTTTTTATTTTTTAGCGGTCAGATGGAATCGCCAAAAGAAAAATATTCATGTAAGTAGGTATGAATATTTTTTCTTATGGCTTATTTCATTTTATTTGGTTTTAAGTTTCATTCGGATTGGATATAAAATCAAGCATTATACTCAGGGACCCAGAACAATTAATCCCATAAACTCCATTTCAATCATTTCAGAATCAAAATGGATGCCTGTACTTTCCATATTTTCCAATAACACATTCAGCCTCTCTTCATTGCCATAAACTGCGCCCATTTTTTCCGAATCTCCCCATCCAAATCCCAATTGCTCAGTGCTCATAAAGGCATGCAACTTCTCCATATCTGTAAAACCCGTTCCAAGCTGCTCCATATTGTGCCATCCAAGATTTTCGGCATCCAGCAATAGCAGGCTGCGAAACGATTCAAGGCTGCTGCTCGAAACGGATTCGGCAAAATCCCCTTTTTCGTTGAGCATTTTTTTGCGTTCCAGGTAGGCCAGTACAGGCTTAT
>CAYTUA010000174.1:0-4555 GCA_964440855.1 uncultured Lentimicrobiaceae bacterium | reverse complement strand
CTCCGGATGGTAAGCAAGAAAGCTGGTATGAGTTGCGCCAGACTCAATCAAATAAAGTATTGCACAATTTCCGCTGGGCGAAGATAAGCCAGATAGCATTTCATCCCAGCAACAACAGCATCAGCTTTTTATCGGGCGCTGGTGACAGTCGCAAGCTGGTTTTGTTTGACTTCATAAATAATAAAGAGCGCATTTTGACGGAAATCCCCAAGGATTTTGGCTCCTATACCTGGTCACCTAAAGGTGATCAATTGGTGTTTAGTACCAGTGAAAGTGATAAAGCAGATGACAGCAAACTGCGCAAGATAGAAGGGATGCCCGACCGTTGGCCCTGGTACCGCACACGCAGCCAACTCCATCTTTTCAATGTGGAATCGGGGATGCATTGGCCACTTACTCATGGTTATTTGAGCACAAGTTTTCATGATTTTTCGCCCGACGGTCAAAAAATACTTATTTCACAGTCTGAAGTGGACTTTGCGGAGCGGCCATTCAGCCGTCAAACGGTGATGGAATTGAACCTGTATACCCATGCAATTGATACGCTTTGGGTGAGCAACCACTCAGCAACGGCAAGCTACAGCCCCGAGGGGAACAGGCTGCTTGTTACTGGCGGCCCCATGTTGTTCGATGGCATTGGCCTGAACGTACCGGAAGGAACTTCACCCAACAACTATGATACACAGGCTTTTATATATGATCTTGAAAAGCAGGCAGCCAAAGCCATTACCCGTGATTTTGATCCAAAAATTATGAAGGCTGCATGGAGTAGTTTTGATGGCAGGATTTATTTACAGACTGAGGACAAGGCATATAACCGACTGGTAGTGTACGACCCTGTGCGAAATACCTATCGGCAGCTGGAAGCTGAAGTCGAAATTGTCCTTGGTTTCGACCTGGCCAAAACTGGTCCTGCTCTGGTGTATTATGGCAATAGCATTTCCGCTCCTGAAAAAGCGATGTTGTTAAATACGCGGAATTTGTCCCAAAACTTACTCAGCTATCCTGAAAAAGAAATATTTGATCAGGTTGAGATGGGAAATACCAAAGCCTGGCAAACCAAGGTTTCATCAGGCCAACTGATTGAAGGACAAGTGTATTACCCCCCTGGTTTTGACCCTGAAAAGAAATATCCCATGATTGTTTATTACTATGGTGGCACCAATCCTGTTGACCGGAGTTTTCGTGGCCGCTACCCTAAAAATTATTTTGCCGCCCATGGTTACGTTGTTTTGGTGGTAAACCCATCCGGCGCCACAGGTTTTGGACAGGAGTTTTCGGCCCTGCATGTAAACAACTGGGGCATCACAGTAGCAGACGAAATTATTGAAAGCACAAAGCAGTTTTTGCTCGAACATCCTTTTGTCGATCCCAAAGCTGTTGGCAGCATTGGTGCATCCTATGGCGGGTTTATGACCATGCTGCTGGCTACACGTACCGATATTTTTGCAGCTTCCATTTCGCATGCAGGCATCAGTTCCATTTCCTCCTACTGGGGCGAAGGTTTTTGGGGCTATTTGTACAGCGCTACGGCTACAGCAAACAGCTATCCCTGGAACAACAAAGAAATCTATGTAGAACAAAGTCCTCTTTTCCATGCAGATAAGGTAAGCACACCCTTGCTGTTGCTGCATGGCGACCAAGATACCAATGTGCCTCGCGGTGAGAGCATACAGATGTACACTGCGCTGAAACTTCTTGGCAAAACAGTTGAATATATTGAGGTGCAAGGACAAAATCACACCATATTGGATTACAAAAAACGCATCCAATGGCAAAAAACCATCATGGCCTGGTTCGACAACTGGCTCAAGGACCAGCCCCAATGGTGGGAGGAACTTTATCCTGAGCGGAATTTATAAAATGAATTGTCATGTGTTTAAGATGTGTTAATTGAGAATTCCGAAAAATGGACGTGAAGGACCAATCCGCTAAATTTCTTGAATTTTTGAAGCAATTTCTTACCGAAGAACGCTTGGAGAAATTCAATGAAGTGATCGCATGGCGCACAAGGTTTATTACCATTGTGCTCGAAGATATCTATCAATCCCAAAATGCAAGTGCGGTGCTGCGCACCTGCGACCTTACAGGTATTCAGAATGTTCATGTGATTGAGAATATCAATCGGTATGATATCAATCCGGATGTTGCCCTGGGATCAAACAAATGGATTAACCTGTTCAGATACAACAAGAAACAAGATAACACATTGGAAACCTTCGATATTTTGAAAAAATCAGGTTTTACAATTGTGGCTACAAGTCCGCATAAATCGCAATACACTCCTGAAACGCTTCCATTGGACAAGCCGGTTGCACTGGTTTTAGGGAATGAACTAACGGGGCTTTCGGATACTGCTTTAGAACAAGCAGATGCATTTGTGCGCATCCCCATGCATGGTTTCACCGAAAGTTTCAATATCAGCGTTTCGGCTGCTTTATTGCTTTATAAGCTGACCAATCGACTGAGGGAATCAAATGCTGATTGGCAACTCAGCGTGGAAGAAAAAACGGACATCATGATAGAATGGTGCATGAGGACGCTTCCCAGGAGTGAGTTGATTGCGGAACGTTTTTTTAGCAAGCAATAAAGAGGTACCTTATAGCCTGCATTTCTCTCATTGATATGCATTCTATAAGTTAACAATAAGTAATTAAGATAAAACTGTTTGTTATTTAACAGGCAAATTGTATCTTTACGCTTTCAAAAAATAAGATTAACCTAAAATTTACAACAATGGGAAAAGGAGATAAAAAGTCCAAAAGAGGTAAAATAATTATGGGCAGCAGCGGTGTTAGAAGACAGAAACGAAAAACCAGTTTTATACCTGCAAAATCGCCTAAACCTGCTAAAAAGGAAGTGGAAGAAGTTGTTGATAAGAAAACGGTTAAAGCAGTTGAGAAAGAAAAGGCTGTTGCCAAGGAAAAACCTGAAGTAGCAGAAGAAAAGCCGGTTAAAAAGCCTGCTACAAAAACAACAAAGGCCAAAGCAACGACAGCTAAAACAACAAAAGCAAAAGCAGAAACCACCCCGACGGAGGAAACCAATCCTGAAGAGGCAGCAGTAGCTGAAAAAGAGGCTGAAACAAAACCAGCAGAAGCAAAAGCCGAAGAGAAAGAGACTGACGAAAAGAAGGCTGCTGAATAGCAATTTCAAAAGGAACGATTAGCTGGATTTGTATTTATCAGCAATTGCCTTCCTGAATTGATCACCCCTGTGTTCAAAATTCATGTATTGGTCGTAGCTGGCAGCGGCCGGCGAAAGCAAGCATATAGAGCCTTTTGTGCTGTTGGCCTGTATAATTCCAAATATTTCCTTAAAATCACGAAAATGATGAAGGCTCATTGGATTTTTTTCTTGTAAAAGATTTCCGATGCGTTCACCCGCTTTTCCGGTAAGCAAAACATGTTTCACCGGATGGAATTGCAAATACCTTGCTAAAATTGTGTAATCAATGCCCCTGTCGAAACCGCCCAGAATTAAAAAATCTACCTGATTCAGGGTTTCCAGTGCGGCAATGGTGGCTTCCGGCACCGTGGCAATGCTGTCGTTGTAAAATTCAACACCTTCAAAACACCCCACATACTCCATGCGATGGGGCAACCCATTAAAGCTGGCAAGATGTGGTAGTGCTTCATCTCGCTGAATGCCCATTGCTTCGAGGGCCAATAGGGCAGCACCGGCATTCATGCGGTTGTGTTTGCCTTTGAGCTTAAAAGCGATGGAATCCTCAATTTCGTTAATGAATATAAGTTGCTGATTTGGTGTGAATTCAAGAAGATTGTGTGTTTTCTCATGGCAGATAAAGGTGTCTTGCGGCTTGCCGAAGCGGGCAATATTGAATTTCGCTTTTTTATAGGCATCAAAACTGCCAAAATAGTCGAGATGCTCTTCAAAGAGATTTAGCAAGATGGCGATATGTGGCGAAACTTCGGTGTATTCAAGCTGATTGGCCGATAGCTCAAAAACAATGGTGGTATCAGTTTCAACTTGGTGGATAATGTCAAAACAAGGAATGCCGATATTGCCGGTCAGCAGACTTTTTGCTCCAACCCCCAGCAACAGATGATGTATTAAGCTGGCTGTGGTGCTTTTCCCTTTTGTTCCCGTTATCCCAATTGTTTGCGTGGCAAATGCCTTTAAGAACAGCTCCGTTTGCGAGCTTATTTCAAGACTATTAAAGTCGATGCCTTGCAGGGAAACACCCGGCGATTTAAGCACAAGGTCGTAAGCTGAAACAGCCTCCAGGTAGTTGGCACCCAGGTGGGAATTTATGTCAGGATTGCCAGAAACAAAACCGGGGCTGATGCTTTCTAAATCGCGATCGGCAATACCAATTTTGCATTTTGGTAGGTATTTTTGGATAAAGTTCAGGCTGGATTTTCCTTCGCGGCCAAAACCCAGAATCAGCAACCGCTTGCCCTCAAGTGTATGGATGATCTGGTCAAGCATGCAGTGCTGCTTTTATGGTTTGCATCAGCCATTCAGGAACACGATGCTCTACTTCATATTTTCCCGTTAATTTCAGCATGCCGTAATATACATCAGCTGAATT
>CAYTUA010000173.1:0-15827 GCA_964440855.1 uncultured Lentimicrobiaceae bacterium | reverse complement strand
CGTAGTTTCCAGTGATGCAGGTTTGGCTTTAGCTTTGGTTAAGCTGTCTTTCGTGATGGTATCAGCCGCATTCAAGCCATTTGTAAGTAATAAACTATCAGCGAGGATTGGTTTGATGGTATCGTCAGATACTACAAAGCCAGGGTCTTCGTTATCATTCAGGATGAGGGTATTATTTTCCTGACTTGACAGCTTATTGTGCACAAGTAAACAAAGCAAGGTAAATAATAACCAACGCGATGTTAATAATTTGAAATATGGGCAGCAGGCTGACAAGCGTGTTAATCGTATTTTTGTTCCGTTTACTTAAAATGAACTTCAATTTGCAAAGATACTTTCAAAAATCATGCAATTATGCACTTAATCACCAACGAATCCTGTTGCTGATTGTTGCATGCATGCTTGGCCTGTTGATACATTTCCCTGTACAGGCGCAGCGGGGCAGCAAAATCCGGACGGTTGTGATTGATCCCGGACATGGCGGGCGCGACCCCGGGGCCGGTGGGAAACGTTCCAAAGAAAAAGACATTGTGCTGAAAGTGGCACTGCAAACAGGGGAATACATCAACCAGTATTTGCCTGATGTGAAGGTAATCTATACGCGAACAAAGGATGAGTTTATTGAGTTGCACCGGCGTGCAGCAATTGCCAACGAAAACAATGCGGATGTGTTTATTTCCATCCATTGCAACGCAATCAAATCAACGGCGGTGCATGGTGCCGAAACCTTTGTGATGGGCGAGCACCGCAGTCAGGCCAACCTCGATGTAGCCAAACTGGAAAACGCCGCCATATTGCTTGAGGAAAATGCCGATGAACAATATGGTGGTTTCGATCCCAACAGCCCGGAAGCTTATATAGCTTTTACGCTTTACCAAAGCGAAAACAAATCCCAAAGCATACGTTTGGCACAAAAGGTTCAGGAACAGTTTACTACACGTGTTGGCCGCCGCGACCGTAGCGTGCAGCAAGCCGGTTTTTTGGTGTTGTACCGCACCACCATGCCCAGTATTTTGGTGGAATTGGGCTTTATCACCAACCCCACCGAAGAAGCTTTCCTGATGTCGGAACAAGGACAAACCTATATGGCATCCGCCATTTTCAGGGCCTTCAGGGATTTTAAAAAGGAATTTGAACTGGACAATGCAACACCCCTAAAACTGACAGCCGAACAAGAAGCCATTTTGATTCAAAAACCGCCGGCAGAACTGTTGGCTGAAGCCAATCAAGCAGCGGGCATGGTGGAAAACCCCCAGGTGCCCAATGCCAACAAAATAGACGTTGAACCCAAGACAAGGCCTGCCG
The DNA here is from genome assembly GCA_964440855.1 of uncultured Lentimicrobiaceae bacterium. Classification (GTDB taxonomy): domain Bacteria; phylum Bacteroidota; class Bacteroidia; order Bacteroidales; family F082; genus CALAZZ01. The sequence goes on along the minus strand of CAYTUA010000173.1, from coordinate 14,522 downwards.
AAAATGCAAACGATGCATCAAGCAGAAAAACGCCTGAACAAGAACTTGTTTACAAGGTTCAGTTTGCCACCAACCGAAATAATATCCCGCTCAGCGAAAGCAGGTTTTCAAAAGTGCCCCAAGTGGAAGTCTATTTCCACGATGGCTTGTACAAATACACTTCGGGCCGTTATGATAAAATTAACGATGCCTCCCGGCACCAGGCAGCAGTGAGGCAATTGGGATATACGGATGCTTTCGTGGTGGCATTCTACAAAGGCGAAAGGATTGGCCTGGAAGAAGCCCGTAAAATTGAAGAAAAACAAGAATCCAGTCCCTAGAAAATGTTGGCGCAGTCTCGTTTAGCGATTATTCCTAACTTTGTGCAGATTGATTATTCATTAAACTTTACCTATAATGTACCGTTTTACTTATCTCATCTTGCTTGTGTTGTTTTTTGGGTTTGCCCAGCAACCACAAGCCCAAACCGAAGTGTTCAACGCCACCACCATGTGGCAAATGAAACGGGCATCAGCCCTTGATGTTTCGCCCAATGGCAAACAATCTGTTTTTACGATCACGGAATATGATATAGAAAGTGACAAAGGCGAAACAAATATTTACCTTCTTGATAATCATAATGGTGAGATGCGCCAACTTACTTTCACTGGCAAGGAAAGCAACCCTGTGTGGAGTCCTGATGGCCAACAAATTGCCTTTGTGTCGCGTAGGCATGATGGTCCGGGTCAGGTGTTTGTGTTGCCGCTCAATGGTGGTGAAGCAAAGCAAATAACGGATTTGTCAGTTGGTGTTTATGGCCTGAAATGGTTCCCCGACGGTAAAAAAATTGCTTTTGGCGCCAACATCCTCCCCGAATATAATGGTGATTTTGATGCGCTTAAAACGATGATTGAGGAGCAGAAAAAGTCGAAGGTAACGGCAAAAGCCACCGAACATGTAATGTACCGTTTTTGGAGCCGATGGCTTACGGATGGGCATTATTCAAGGTTGTTTACTGTTGATTTGCAATCAAATGAGGTAGTGGACCTGATGCCCGAAACCAGTAACTATTTCAATATGATGGGCGGTGTTTCTTACGATATTTCGCCCGATGGCAGCACCATTGCCCTGAGCATGAACAATACGCCACCGCCTTTTGAAAGACTCAATTACGATATTTTCCTGCTTCCAACTGATGGCAGCGGTAAACTCACCAATCTTACCACAGTAAATGAAGCCAGTGATGTAAATCCGGTTTTCAGTCCCGATGGTAAAAAACTGCTTTACGGCAAACAGTCTATCCATCACTTTTATGCTGACAAGGTGGTGATGGTAAACCACGACCTGGCCAGTGGAAAAAGTGAAACCCTGACCGAAACCATCGACCTGTCGTGTGGAGGCTGGCAGTGGTCAGCAGATGGAAAAACCATTTATTTTACAGCTGAATATAAAGCTGCAAACGGCCTGTTTTCCATACCTGCCAAAGGCGGAAAACACAAGATAGTTTTTACTTCCGGAAGCAATGGCAATTTGCGTGTTTTGCCTGATAACAAATTGATCTTTGTGCACAACAACCTCAACAAGCCCAATGATGTTTATACCATTGCTGAGGATGGCAAAAATCTGAAGCAGTTAACCAACCTGAACAAAGAAATTCTGGAAGGACTTAATCTCGGGACTGTTGAAAATGTTACATACAAAGGGGCCAATGATGCCGATGTACAAATGTTTATTGTATATCCACCCGATTTCGATAAAAGCAAAAAGTATCCACTTGTGGTCATGATACACGGTGGGCCGCATGGCACTTTTGGCGACAACTGGCACTACCGCTGGAATGCCCATTTATTTGCTGCGCCCGGTTATGTGGTGATTACACCCAACTTTCACGGCTCCACAAGTTTCGGGCAGGATTTTGCTATTTCCATCCACGGTGAGCATGCCCACCAGCCTTTCGAAGACATTATGAAAGCTACAGATTTTATGGTGGAAAAGGATTATATCGATGAAAAACGCATGGCTGCTGCCGGCGGAAGCTACGGCGGCTATATGGTAAGCTGGATTGCCGGCCAAACCGACCGCTATGCGGCGCTTGTAAACCATGCCGGGGTATATGATTTGCACTTGCAATTTGCATCGGACTATTCCGGAAACCGTGGTTACCAATATGGGGGCACACCTTGGGAAAACTTTGATAAGCTAAACGAAAACAATCCGGCACAGTTTGCACACAATTTCAAATCGCCCATGCTGGTCATGCACGGCGAGTTGGACTATAGGGTGCCCGTTGCCCATGGTTTGCTGGTGTATGGTATTTACAAGGGCATGGGCCTGGACGCACGCCTGGTTTACTATCCCGATGAAAACCACTGGATACTTCGGCCGCAAAACTCCATTTATTGGTATAAGGAGCTGCACGATTGGTTTGGCAGGTATTTGGATTGATGCCAGCAGCTGACAACAACAAAAAACGGCTTGTAAGTGTTTAGCTTACAAGCCGTTTTTGCAATTTCAGTGGAGCATAACGGAATCGAACCGATGACCTTTTGACTGCCAGTCAAACGCTCTAGCCAACTGAGCTAATGCCCCGAAAAAGAGTTTGCAAATTTACGCTTTATTTTATTTTGACCAAATCGTCTGCAAAAAATTTATCTCGAGCCTGTGAATGGGAGAAATTTCCGCAAATTTCAACTAATCAGGCTAACCTGTATTAGTCAATCATGTAATTCGCGCGAATTAGCGGACCAAAACTAAATATGCACTATTTTTGAGTCATGAACGCCACGCATACCAAACGTCTTTTTATAGGGGTGCCCATTTCCCCTGATCCGGCACTCAGCATGCTATTGGCTAAGCTGAAAAATTCCTTCCAGCAAAGCCGCATCAATTGGGTAAAATTACAAAACCTGCACCTTACGCTTAAATTTCTTGGAGAAACACCTTTGGACAAGGTCGCAGCATTAGTTGATTCACTGGAGCTTGTTGCCTCACAGCATCAGGCTTTTGGATATAATTTTGATAAATGTGGGGTATTTGGCAGCCGCTACGATCCGCGCGTAATTTGGGTGGGTGCCGACAGCCATCCCGAAGCGATGAAAAAACTGGCCGATGAAGTGCTCAAGGCATGCGCAGCTTCGGGCTTCCCACGCGACAGGCAGAATTTTGTGCCACACCTCACACTGGGGCGCATCAAACGCCTGGCCGATAAAAACATCTTTCAGGATGTGATGCGGCATCTTCCATCAACAAACTACCAACAACTAAATGTGCATGAGTTTCATCTTTATGAGAGTGTGTTGCATCCTTCAGGGCCGGAATATTCTATTTTGAGCACCTTTCGATTGACCCGATAAACGGTATCACTTGGTTTTTGTGCGTTCCGGATTGTTTGTAACAAAGGCCTTCCATCCACTATAACTGGTTTCTCCACTGGGTTTGTCACCTTGAAAAAAGTGACAAACGGCTGCCGCCAGGCCATCGGTGGCATCCAGGTTATCGGGCAAGGCATCAAATTTGAGCAGGGTTTTTAGCATGGCAGCCACTTGTTCTTTTGACGCACTGCCGCTACCTGTGATGGATTGTTTAATTTTACGCGGTGAATATTCAAAAATGGGAATATCGGCATACAAGCCTGCTGCCATGGCAACACCTTGTGCGCGGCCTAGTTTGAGCATGGACTGAACATTTTTTCCATAAAAAGGGGCTTCAATGGCCAGTTCATCGGGATGGTATTCGCGGACGAGCTCAAGTGTGCGCTCAAATATTTTTTTTAATTTCAAGGCATGAGTACCATATTTGCTAAGCTTAAGTACGCCCATCACCAGCAATTGCATGCTGTTGCCTCGCTGACGTATGAGGCCATAGCCCATGATGGTGGTGCCGGGGTCGATGCCAAGGATAATCCGCTCTTTTTCCAATTCAATAATTTGCTGAAGTGATAGGGGCAAAAGTAAACAAAACATGGAATATACTGCTGCGACTGCTCATTGTTGTCGCTACACTGTGGTATATTTATACACAGGTGTTTTACGAACGCGACACCTCTGTTTTGCTTGATTTTTTTGAAACACTCAGGGATAACAAAAGCCTTTACCTCTATTTGGTTGTACTGTTTTTATTGATGTTTGCCAACCAAGCCCTCGAGGCCTATAAGTGGCAAATGTTGATCGGGAAACTTGAGAAGCTTAAGTTTGGTGTGGCCCTCGAAGCTGTATTTACAGGCATATCAGTGAGTATGTTTCTGCCCAACCGCATGGGCGATTATTTTGGGCGGGTTTTTATGCTGCGCAAGGCCGATCCCGTAAAAGGCATTTTGGTTACCATGGTGGGAAGCATAGCGCAATTGATTACTACAGCTATTGCTGGCCTGATTGCCGGATTGTTTTTTTTGCATAGCACCCTCGATTTTAGCCTCGTGTTTAATCGCTGGATTTATGCCGGTGCCATCGTGGTTGCTGTTTTAGCGACCTTTGTTTCCCTACTGTTTTACTTTAATATTCAGGTGCTTCGTTTTCTTGCCAATAAGGTGTTAATTAGATGGAAAAGTAAGGTTGAGGCATATGTTGAGGTTTTTACTCTTTTTGAAGGGCCATTGCTGCTCAGGGTTCTTTTGCTCAGCGCACTGAGGTATATGGTGTTTTCGTTTCAGTTTTATTTGTTTATCCTCCTTTTTGGCATCCACATTGGTTATTTCAATGCCATGATGCTGATTGCGCTAACGTATTTATTAATCACGATTATTCCTACAATTGCCCTTACCGAACTTGGTGTACGTGGCACCGTATCTGTCTATTTATTCTCGCTTTATTTCAGTTCTATCGGATTGCTAACGGAGACTATAACAGTTGGTATATTGGCAAGCAGCACGGCCATGTGGTTGCTCAACATTGCTTTTCCGGCCCTGTTGGGGGTGCTGTTTGTTTACCGCCTGAAGTTTTTCAGAAGGAGGAATGGCCATGTGGGATAACAGCTTTCATTGGTATATTTATCTATTGGATGCTGCTGCACTGCTGTATCTGGGTTTAATTGGCCTATACACCTACGGTTGGTATAATTTGCGCAAATCACCCCAGACGCTTGCAAGAAATGAGAACACCATAAAAGTGAGCATTTTAATAGCTGCACGCAATGAGCAGGACCACATTCCACAACTGCTGCAAAGTCTTTATGACCAGCAATATCCACACGATTTGATGGAGGTTTGGCTGGTTGATGATCATTCGGAAGACGATACAGCGAACCGGGTGGTTGCTTTTAAAACCCAAAACACCTCGTTTCAGCTAAAGTTGATAAAAAATAAAGGGCAAGGAAAAAAAGCCGCCCTGCGGACCGCCTTGTTGCAGTCAAACGCTGACCTTGTTCTGATTACTGATGCCGATTGCCTTTTGCCACCCGGATGGGTAAGCGCGATGGTGGCTCATTTTTGCGAGGCAAATCATCAGCTGCTTCTTGGGCCTGTGCGCCTGAAACAACAAAAATCCCTATTCGGTAAATTACAGGCACTTGAGTTCATCAGCCTGATGGGGAGTACTGCAGGGGCAGCGGGCGCAGGTTTTCCGGTTATGGGCAACGGTGCAAACATTGGGGTTAACAGGCAAACAGCCCTTGAGTTGAATGCTTTTGATGAGTCAGAGTATGCCTCGGGCGATGATATGTTTTTGTTGATGGCCGTTAGAAAACAATTTGGCAGCAAAGCTGTTCGCTTTGTAAGAGCTGATGATGCAATTGTTGAAACAGAAGCACAACCCAACCTTTCTGCTTTTATGCAGCAACGTATGCGTTGGGTGTCAAAAAGCAGGGGCTATCGCGATAAAAACGTGGTTTTGCCGGCTTTGGTTGTGCTCTTTTTCAATCTAATGCTTGGGCTTACCCTGGTTTTGGGCATGACAAAAGAGTTATTCTTAATGGTTTTTGTGTTGTTCGTATTGCTCAAGTTTTTGGTGGACTATCCTTTACTCTATCTTGCTACGGGCTTTTTGCGTCGCCGCAAACTAATGCCTTATGCGCTGTTTTTGGAATTTGCTTACCCTTTATATGTAGTGGTTACAGGCCTCGCCGGGCTGATCTTACCCTTTCGATGGAAAGGAAGGCAATATAAAAAATAAAATGATCCTTAAAATTTTATGGTCCAGTAAATGGTATTATTGGCATGAATTCCGGAATTACCCCTCAGTACATCGTAGGTGTTCAATGGGAAGTCATCAATGTAGGATTCTTCGGGCAAGGCAAACTTTACCTGCATGGCCGAATCGCAAGGCAAGGAGGCTACAATAAGTCTTGTGTCGAGCGGAAAATCATCAATGTTTTGTTCTTCCGGCATTTGAAATGGAACCATCATGGCACAATGTTGTTTGTGGGCTTTCACTATGGCTTCGGTATCGAAAGGCACATCATTGATGTAAGCTTCTTCCTTCAACTTGAATTCACCTGCAAAGGCTGTCAGGCTTAAAATGGAAATCAAGATTGTTAAGTTTATTTTGTTTAAAGTTTTCATGGCACTTATCTTTTATATGTTCATGTTGTTTTGCTAATGTATTAGCGAAAGCCGTGCCAAAAGTTATAAATCTCTATATTACATACATATACAACCATTAATCAAACAAAAACAACACAGTAAAACTGTATTATGCCCGTACATTTTTGTTCGTCAGCGAACAAAATCCAGCAAGGTTTTTCCTGTAATTTATTCCATTACTGTGCGAAGTATCTCCTGCGACTGCATGCCCCTGAAGCCTGGTACATGCAGCTTATAATAGTCAATCAATACCCCAAGCAGCTGCCGCCGGTGTGTATTGTTGAGCTCCATTGAGCCTATATTTTCCAATTGACAATTACAAAGATTGGCCAGATATTCGCCCAGTGGTGCTGTTACATAATAGGTGTGTGTGGGTACTGCACTGATAAACTGCCCGTTGAGTAAGTCGAAAACAGGCCTGTGGCCGCGCATTTCAGGCTTGGGGTAGAACCCGAGGTATCGGCTTAGTTCAAGGGTAAAATAAAGTGGAAAATCGGCAAATTTACCCTGACACAAGTCAAGCCATTCCATGGAGCGGTGTATGAAATCAAACAGGAGAGGATTGGCCTCTTCTTCGCGGATGGTTTTGGTGAGCAGTTCACTTACAAACAAAACCACTGCGTTTTTTTGCATATTAAAGGGGATGGTATTAAAAGGGATTTCGAGCCCTATTTCGGTCAAAAAATGCAGGTCCTTGTTAGGCCGGTTGCTGCCTGTAAAATCAACCAGTGTCATTGGCTGAAAAAGTGCTGCCCTGAATTTCGACTTACGGCCATAAGCACCTTTAACCAGATAGGACTGCAGACCGGCAGCTTCGGTAAAAATTTTGGCAATCAAACTGCTATCACTGTATTTGATGGCCTGCAAAACGATACCCCGGCTGCGGATCGACATGACTTATTGCATCAAAAGGATTTTAGTAACAAGGGTTTCAAAACCCAGATTATCACTTACAAACACAAGGTAAATGCCTGGTTTCACTTTGCTGCCGTTGAGGGTGTGACCATTCCAAATGGCTTGTCCACCTTCAGCCCTTGTATCAAAAACAAGCTGACCACTGACGTCGGTTATTTTAACCAAAGCGTTGTTTACCAACCCTTTGATGGCTATGCTTCCGGTATAACCCGGCCTCACCGGGTTGGGATAAGCAAACACATCGAAATTGGTTGGTTGCCCTGGCGTTGCAGTTCCCTTGTAGGAAATGATACCACTACCAGTTCCAAAAAAGACCTCGCCATTGTCGGTAATGCCTATGCTGTTTACGGTGTTTGAAAGCAGTGGACTGTTGCTTCTGGTGAAATGGTGGATTTCTTCAAGGCCGTCTTTCGACAGGAGAAAAACACCATTTTCAGTGCCAAACCATTTGCGGTTGGCACCATCAATAGCAATGGATAGAATTTTTTCGCTTCCAAGCAGGTAATCGGCCTGACCAGTACCATCGTTGCGTGGCACTAAGATTCGCTGGGCATCGAAATCGGCTCCTTGCTGAAAAATGCGCTCTGGGGCAAAAAATACTGCCGGGCCCGAATCGGTGCCTACCCATACAGCTCCATCGTGGTCAACGGCCATTGAAAACACCGTATTGCCTGGTATATTGCCATTTCCGGGCGAAGTGTTCAGGATGCGCATTTGGTCATCAGCGGGGTTGTCGAATGTGTTGTTGTCATTAAAAACCATCAACAGGCCTTCTTGCCGCCTGATAATCCATTTTTGATTGGCTTTGTCAACAATCATATTGGCGATATCTATACCGCTGGCCGAAGCCCCCAAATTAAATGATCGCCATTGACCCTGTGGTGTGCGCATCGACAAAACATCGGGGGCCCCTGTGTTGGCAACCCAAAGGTTATTGTAAGTATCAAAGTCTAAACCACTGATATTAACCAGTCGCGGATCGGCTACCCAAGGCTGTAAAGTGCTGTTGTGGTCCGAATAGATGTCGGTGAGCTCGTTATCTGTAAACACCAATATGCCTTCCTGCCAGGTGCCGATATAGGTTTTATTTGGATTTTGCGGATCAATGGCAACACTTACCATATCAGAGATGGAATCGAAGGCGCTGGCATTGGAGCTGTTATGTGTTTTCCACAAGCCGTCAACAAAGGAAAAAACGCCATCTGTCATAAACATTTTTCCCCAGTTGGGGCGCCTGCCTCCGGGAGCTACCCACACATTATTGCCTTGTGCTTTTAGTTCATAAACATTGACGGTGGCCGGGCCATTGGGGTTGATGAATTCGCCCGAAAATCCGTTGTTAAAAGTTTTTATCAAGCCCCTGCGCTTGTCGGCAACCCATACGTTTCCCTCACTGTCGATAGCTGCCGAAAGTGGTTCAACACCTTTGTTTTCGGGATTGTAAATACTTTGCAAAACCTGCATGTTTTCGTCATAGAGCGTAATATTGTAGTTGTTTGCAAGGATAAAATTATTGTCGAAAGCCCTCAATGCGGGATGCAATGAGGTATTTTCCTTTTCAAAATAATCCCAGGCAGTTCCATCAAAAACAAATAAAGTGTCTGTATTGAACACACCGCGCGAATAGTTCAGGTACAATTTATCCTTAAAGGTTTCAATTTGGGTGTAATTCAGGTCGGGGTGCTGCAAGCGTGTGTCCCTCGACCATTGATTAAAATCGGCCAGGTTCGGGCTGTTTGTGGGTGCAAAATACACACCTGATTCGGTAGCAGCGAAAAAATGGCCATCAAAAACATCCAGATCCAACACATTGATAAAACTGCCTTCGGGTCCAATCAGATAAGTGTCGTGTACTTCATTGCGCACCAGATCAATTACCACAATGCCAAACCCACAAGAGAGGTAGGCATAATTATCTTGCAGGAAAATGCCATTGATGGTTTTATTGCCAATGATTTCCTTGTTGCGGATATCGTTGATGTTGATAATCTCGTTTTCGCGGACCAAGTCGATATTGGTGTTGGTATAAGCCACAACCAAGGTGTTTTGTGGTTTGCTGTAGCGGATACTGCTGATGCCTACATCATTGAGGCCATTCACCTTGTTCAACAACCGGAGGCTGTTGTCTTGTTTGTTGTAAATGAAAAGTTCATAAGGCGTAGCAGCATACACTTCCTGACCAACCACTTCCACATCAATTACGCGCTGATATGGCAGATGGGTTCGCCATTCGCCAATCATTATGCCTTGCGCCAGCAAACTACCGCAAATAAATGTGCTGATAAACAACACCAAAAAGTATTTATTAACCTTCATAAAATGAATTTTGAAGCACAAAAACAATGGATAAACATTTTTTAAACTAAAAAAACAGGATTTTATTGCAGCCATCATTTGATAATCAAGCTAAAAAAGCACGGCTGAGGTGATTAAAAAACAAGCTGTACGCCAAACAAAATATTTATAAAGCTGATGTTGCGCCAATCAATACGTTGCTGACCTCCCGAGATAAAACCAAATGCTGCCCTTGAATGCTGGTATTCAGAACTTATTGTCATTCGTACACAATCATTTATATAATAGGAAAAGTCAATGCCCAAACCATAGGCAAAACTCCGGTCTTTGGCAGAGGTGATTACATAGAGATCAGGGCCGGTTAAAAAATAGCTTGGTCTGTAAACCTGATAAGGTGTTTGCGATAAAAAAGCACCAGCAATCAGCTTTCCATCCAATGAAAAATTGTTGCCAAGATCGAATCGTCTTAAAACACCTCCACTCAATTGAATGATTCTGAATGACTCACTGCGGATATAAACATCTTGCAAAAAAGGATCATCAAGCACTTTTTCGTAACCCAGGCTTCCCACATCGACCGGATGAAAATTTACGCCCCCTTGTAGCAATACGCCCCAGTTTTTATACACCAGAAATGAGGATTCCATTGAAGAAGCAAAGCCGGGGAGGGTAAAACTACCATCAGCCAGATTTTTTGAAGCATAATCTGCCAATGGCAGGCTAAGGCCAGAGCGGATATTTACAGAAATTCTTTGCTGCTGACCAATGGTAACCGGTGACCAGAAATGAAAAATAAGCAAGACAGCAACAACAGCAATATTTTTTTTCATTCAGCGAAATTAATGATATTTCAAGCTGCTAAACGATGGCATATTTGTTTGATGAACAAATTTGACAGTAATCTGTTTAGTTTTGAGTGATTTAAATAATACACCAGATGAAATAAACCATAAGAATAAATATTCATACCTACCTCATGAATATTTTTCATTTGGTGATTCCATCTGGCCGCTAAAAAATGTACAGATGAAAAAAATGATTTTGCTAACCCTTTTAATAACGATTGGCGTAGTGGCAATAGTAAAAAGCAATGGAGGCACAGAGCAACAGCCCTATACAGTGCTCAAAACAATGGATAAGTTCGAAATCAGGCATTATCCCGAAGCTATTGTGGCAAGTTTGAATACCGGTAGCAGTGCCTACCGCAGTGAGGCCAATGGTGGTTTTCGTGTGCTGGCTTCTTATATTTTTGGTGGAAATGATAAAAACATGCAAATTGCCATGACAGCGCCCGTGCGCATGGGCATGGAAGATGGTAAATCCTATATGCAATTTGTGATGCCTGCCGCCTATGATATGGAAGACCTGCCAGCTCCAAACAGCAACAATGTGGAGCTCCGACGGACCAAGGCCGAAACAGCGGCTGCCATTCGCTTTGGTGGATGGGCCAGCGAACAGGATATCCAACAGCATATCAAGGAGTTGGACACATTGCTCTCGCAAGCAGGCATTTTACATGACGGAAACTTCAGGTACCTCGGATACAATTCACCTTATAGGGTGGTAAATCGCCGCAACGAAATCGTTGTTGGCATCCAAGCCGAAAGCGATTTGTTGGGAGATAAAACAAACGAATAAAACTGGAACCGCAAGGTTTTGGTTGTATTGTATGAGGTTTGTTAAATTTGTGATTGAAAAACGCCCTATGAAAGCCAGATTTTTACTGTTTTTTTTGTTGGGGGTGGCATCAACATCCATGCAGGCCCAAACTAATGGCAGCTTTGATTTTGAAGGTGTCAGCAGAAATTATATTGTTTACGTACCATCCGGCCACAATATGCAAAATCCGGCATCTTTGGTAATCGTATTGCATGGCTTTACACAAACAGCACAGGCCATTATGAATTATAGCAATTTCAATGCCTATGCCGAAGAAAACAGTTTTATTGTGGCCTATCCCAACGGGATTGGTAATTCGTGGAATGTGGGGGTTGGAGGAGGTTCAACAGCCAATGATGTAGGCTTCTTAAGTGCTTTGATCGATACGCTGAATGCACGATATGGTGTTGACCTTGAAAGGGTTTATGCTACTGGTTTCAGCAATGGCGGCTTTATGTCGTATCGGCTTGCCTGCGAACTGAACCAGCGTATTGCAGCCATAGCATCTGTGGCCGGAACCATGTCGAATGCCACTTATGATGCTTGCGAACCTGAACGCACTTTTCCCATCATGCATATTCACGGAACCTCCGATTTTATTGTAAGTTACAATGGTGGCTTTGGTAACAAATCGGTAAGTGAAGTCATTGATTTTTGGGTGGCGAATAACAACTGCCCTGTAAATCCCGAAATTATTCCATTGCCTGATCTGGTTCAGGAAGGTTCTACAGTTGAAAAACACACCTATTCCCCTTGTGAAGATGAAACCGAGGTGGTTCTGTTGCGGGTTATTAATGGAGGCCATACCTGGCCGGGCGCTAACGGCAATTCAGGCATCGGCAATACCAACCGTGATATCAGTGCCAGTGAAGAAATATGGAACTTTGTGAGTCGCTTTACCAACCCGTTGTTTACCAGTATTTTTGTTCCGAAAAACAACATTTTGGAGGTTTATCCCAATCCCACCCAATCAGGCCAGTTTTATGTTAAGTTACCTAATCCAGGAACCACGACCGAGGTTGAAATAATTACAGCCCAAGGAAAAAGACTTTTTCAGCAAGAGTATAAGGCCGTTCCTTCGAAGCTTCATTTCGATTCTGGTTCTTATCCCCACAGCATTTTGTTTATTTTTGTCAGACAGCAGAATGCCAGTTTTCGCAGCAAAGTGCTTAATTTTTAGCATTGCAGGCCAACAGCTTTGCCCAGCTTGATGCTGCTGCAAATGATTTTACATTGATTTTATTTTGATAAAAATCATTCGTTTTTTTGCGAAATATCATTTTTATTGTATTTTTGGAAGACCTTATCAATAAATTTGAGCGTGTTGCTGGTGTCCGTGCCAAAAAGAACTACTCCATTGCTAAGGTACCTAATTTTTAAAACTACTTCATGCAATATAAAAAATCAGCACAATGCATGGCTTGCGAAACATGCAATGAAAAGTCGCCCCTTTTCAGCATGCTTAGCAAATCAGAGTTGGAGGTGCTTAACAACGAGCGGTTTGAGGTTGTTTTTAATCCTGGTGAAAACATCATCAAACAAGGAACATCTGCCTCTCATCTTGTTAGCCTGACATCCGGCATGGCCAAAATATACCTTGAAGGCATTGACCGGAAAAATATTATTCTCGATATTATTCAACCCTGGCGCATCTTTGGTGGCCCCGGCATACTTACCGATTTGCGTTATCACTATTCTGTAAGTTCGCTCACGGGCACTTCAGCCTGCTTTATTCCAGTAGAAAACTTTAAAATAGTAATACGCCTGAATCCTGATTTTGCTGAGGCTTTTGTGAAAAACTGGAGTATAATAGCCGAAAAAAATTATGACAGGCTCATCAGCCTCACGCAAAAGCAAATGCCTGGTCGTATTGCAGATATGTTGTTGTATCTGAGTAACAATGTTTATAAATCAGATGCGTTTACACTTCAGATAACACGACAGGAGATAGGTGACTTTTCCAACATGACAAAAGAGAGTGCCACACGTATCCTAAAAGACCTGGAAAACGAAGGCATTATTAAGATCGAGGGAAAAACCATCATGATCTTAAAGAAGGATACACTTAAAGATCTTTCGCAGCACGGTTGATAATAAATACAAATCCATAGTTACCATGAATTGGTTAATCTTGATTGTGGCAGGCTTGTTTGAGGTTGGTTTTGCTACTTGCCTTGGTAAAGCCCGTGAAGCAAGCGGCTCAGCAGCAGCTTTATGGATGCTTGGCTTCTTTGTCAGCTTGTCCATTAGCATGTATTTATTGTATAAAGCTACGCAAACCATCCCCATAGGTACAGCTTATGCAGTTTGGACAGGCATTGGTGCAGCCGGAACCGTATTGGTAGGTATCTTCTATTTTAATGAAACGGCAACTTTGCTGCGACTCTTATTTCTTACAACACTCATTTTGTCAATTGTAGGCCTGAAACTGGTTAGCTCCTGAGTATTAATCCTTGTTGTTGTGTAGTTTGATTATTTCCTGCCGAAATCTGCCGGTATTTCTCCCCAACTATCTGTTTTCCATTTCAGTAATGGCACATGAATAGGGTTGTTTTTCAACCATTTCTCGGCACGGGCTATGTGTTCAAAAAGTTCTTTGTTTTTGGGTGATTGCACAAGTTTGGTGCGGGCTTTGCCAGCCTTTACCCAATTGATGGCATTCACCGAATCGCTGTAAATGGGCAACTGCAGCTTCTTTTGCTGCTGCCAGGCCAAAGCATGTACAATGGCCAAAAACTCACCGATATTGTTGGTGCCTAATGCATACAACTTGCTATGAAACAGCTCTGTATTGGTTTCGGTGAAAACGCCTCGGTATTCCATTTTACCGGGGTTGCCTGCACAAGCAGCATCCACAGCAATGCTGTTGCCAATGGGTGGGTTGCCCCCTTTTGCAGCGGAAAGCTCAATTGCGCTGCTGTTTTTATATTTTTCGGACCCCATTTCGTATGCTGCATTGGCAGTTAGTAGATCCGGAAAGCCTTTGTAGCTGGCATCTTTCGCTCCTTCTACCTGTTTGCGGCAAGCATCCCAACTACTGTAAACGCCGGGCTTGTGGCCCTTCCAAACCACGTAAAACTTGTTTTTTGGCATGGTGCAAATTTACTAGTTTATCCAAGACCTAACAGGTTTTTATCAGACCTAACAGGTTTATCAAACC
>CAYTUA010000172.1:0-8495 GCA_964440855.1 uncultured Lentimicrobiaceae bacterium | reverse complement strand
AAATTTTGCTTGCGTCACCCAAATTGAAAATTATGAAGTTTTAATACACTGTATTAAAGGTGTTTAACATTTTATAGGGTGACGCGTGTCAAAGTCAGGAAAACCTGCCAACAGACTAATAAGGATTGAAAAAAAGATGGCACCGATAATGAGCCATACAGGAAAATAAAACATATCAACGGCTTCAACGCCTTCAGGTATTAGCTGGGCATTCATGACAATATTGGCCACTTTGGTTACCAGCCAACCAAGAAGTAATCCAAACAAAGCCCCAACAAAACCAATTACGGCAGCTTCAACAAAGAAAATCATTCTGATGTCGTTTTCCCCGCCACCTATCGCCTTCATAATGCCAATTTCACGTGTCCGCTCCAAAATCGACATAACCATGGTATTGGTAATTCCCAGGGCAGCTACAATTAGTGCAATGGCACCTATAGAGGCAAGGGCAGCATTCAGCACCATAAATACACGCTTTATTTCCTGCAATTGATCGGCAAGGCTAAACACACCCAATCCCATTTCCTCCACTAGCTTTTTAACTGATTCCATAGAGCTCATGTTATCAAGCCTGACTTTGAAGGCACTATAACTACCTTTTCTTGAACGATCGTCCAACAAATCCCAAACACTTGTGAACCCCAGAATTGGGATTTTAGCTGCAGAACCAATGGGAATCAGAAGACTGCCACCCATTCCACCCATGGAAAACTGTCCCTTGGGCTTTAAGATACCCACCAATCTAAACTGATACCTGTTTTCGGCAAAGGGCTTTGCTGACTGGCCTCCCATCATGGCAAAAATCTGTTTTTGAACACCTTGCGGATCCATTGACATCGTAACCATTGAGAGGGATTTGCCGATTATTGAATCAGTATGCATCAAGCGGGTGCCTTTAACCGAATCTGATTTACTCAGACTTTCACCTTTATTATTTATTTTAATTCTAAACCTTTTATACAGGGATTCTTCTGTTATCACAGCTTCCATTGCACTATCGTTTGAGAAAAAACTTCCCGCCAGTAAATCATTGTATGGTTTAAAGTTTCTGCTATCAGCAGGCAAGGCACCTACATTGAAACTGGCAGAATCACCCAACAGCTTCAACCTTGCGGGAATTTCAATAACAGGATAGGCTTGAGCAACACCCTCGAGTTGCTTGATGACTTGTAAAATTGAATCAGTAAGCAATACAGGTTCCCGTTGCAACGAACCAGCCATTTTTTGGACATCGCCCGAAGCCAATTCTTCCAGGTCAATTTTTAATGAACTTACAGTCATGCTGGTAAAGAGATCGTTAATAACATAGGCATCCGTAATATTTTTCTGCATGCCTGTCCCAAACGAAACCATGGAGGTAAGCGCTCCAATGCCAATAACAACTCCCAATATTGTGAGTAACGTACGCAGTTTGGTTCGCCAAAGATTTGATAAACCCAACAAAAAAATATCAGTGAAATGCATAGGTCCTCCTACATTTTGGTGTTATACTCCACACGACCATCTTTCAGACGTATTACTTGATCAGAAATTTTAGTCGCCGTCTCCATATCATGGGTAACCAAGAGCACCGATAACCCTTGGTTTTTGTTTAGGTCAAGAATCAACCGAATAATATCAGCTGCAGTTTCGCTGTCGAGATTACCGGTAGGCTCATCGGCCAATAACAATCCCGGATTGTTGGCCAGGGCGCGGGCAATGGCAACACGCTGGGTTTCGCCGCCGGAAAGTTCGTCAGGACGGTGTTTCAAGCGTTCTGAGAGACCTACCTTTTCGAGCAATTGCGCAGCCTTATCATGTCTTTTGTTTCGGGCAAGCCCACCAAATGCAAGCGCCAACTCGACGTTTTCGAGCGCATTACGTGATTGAATTAAATTGAACGACTGAAAAATCATGCCCACGCCAAAACGCCGGTGAAAAGCCATTTCATTACGCGACATAGTTGCCAGATTTTTTCCTCTAAATAACAGACTGCCACTGGTTGGCCTGTCAAGTGCTCCGGCCAAATTGAGAAAGGTTGATTTTCCTGAGCCTGACTTTCCAACAATTGAAACAAGACTACCCGATTCCATTTCAATGGAAACATCGTGCAATGCACTGATTTGGTTGTTCCCCTTTTGGTAATGCCTGCAAAGCTTGTTGGTTGTTAAAATATTCAAAACGAATGACTTTTGAGCTCGTAAGTTATAAACGGTTAAAGTTTTTTGTCAACAGTATAATCAATCCTGGTTTTAATCAATGTCGTATCGGCCTTCGCTCACCTTCTATTTGATAAACAATATTGCAAACAAACGTAAAAACGATTGAAATCAAAAAACATTACATCAAAGAAAAAAACAATTGAATTTTAGGGAAAAGTGATAAAACTTTCTGAAGCAAAAAGTTGTTATGAATACAAATCTTTAATACGAATTACCATGATCAACAATATAATTTCACAAATTACCAAGCTGCTGCAAAAGCGAAATGAAAGAATACTTTCCGGCAGCAACGCTCATACAAAATCGCCACTCAACCAGTCGCCATTTCGAGACTTGCATTTTTTACCAATCAAAAGCCTGTTATCACAACCTTTATATGTATTTTCGCCAATTCGGAAAACAAGTAGGAAATATATTTTCACACAGCGTAATCAAATCAAACGAATACAATAACAGTGTCCGATTCCATCCTGAAAGCCAACAATTTAGTCAAGCATTTCGGCCACATCAAAGCGGTGGACAACGTAAGCTTTTCTGTAAACAAGGGAGATATCTATGGCTTTTTGGGGCCCAACGGCTCGGGCAAATCCACCACCATCAGGATGCTGCTCAGCCTGATCTCGCCCAACAGTGGAAGCATTGAGTTGTTTGGCAAACCCCTTACAAGCAACCGAAACTGGGTACTTAGCCGGATAGGTGCCTTGATCGAAAGGCCTGATTTTTACAACTACCTTTCGGCTTACAAAAATCTCTCGTTGTTGGCACAATATTCTGGCATTCAACTGTCAGAAAAGGAAATCATGGACAAGCTGCAACTTGTTGGCCTGGCCGAAAGGGCGCACAGCAAGGTGCGTACTTTTAGCCAAGGTATGAAACAAAGGTTGGGACTTGCACAAACATTGCTGCACGACCCGGAACTTATTATCCTGGATGAACCTGTTAACGGGCTTGATCCCCAGGGTATTAACGATATACGGAAATTGATTCTTTCGCTGAACCAGGAATTTGGAAAAACCATCATCATATCTTCGCACATCTTACGCGAAATGGAACTGATTGCCAATCGTATGGTGGTAATCAACAAAGGTAAAGTGGTAGTGGAAGGCGATGTGCGGAATTTGATCTCTGACGGCCAACAAAAGCTTGTAATTTCAACAACAGATAACCGAAAAGCACTGACGCTGATAAAAAAACATTTTCCCGAACTGAAAATTAGTGAAAACCGCATTGGCGAATTACAAACCTTAGCTTCTGCCACCCTGGTGCCCGAAATAAATAAATTGCTAGTGAATGAGCATATTGACGTAAAACAATTGCATTTACTCAACAGTCTTGAAGACTATTTTTTACACATCACCTGATATGCTGAAACTGATACAACTCGAGTTTTATAAACTTTTTAGCCGCAGTTTATCGTGGATAGGCTTTATTGCCATCATTGTGATTGTAATAATCATCCAAATAGGCATGTTTGTTGAAGGGCAAAGTATGCTTGATTTTTTGGTGCAAAGCCTGTCAGACGTATTTTCCTTTGAAGGCAAACTTATCAACAATTACACCGTTTCTTATGTTATCCTGAACAGCCTATGGCTCCACATCCCCATTTTGGTAGCCATTGTAGCCGGCGATATGGTTTCGGGCGAGGCAGGCAGGGGCACTTTCAGGCTGTTGCTTACCCGCCCTGTAAGTCGATTGAAGCTGTTGACAGCCAAGTATGTAGCTGCACAATTCTATGCCGCCTTGCTCGTGGTTATGCTGCTTATAATGAGCCTCTTTATTGGCAGGCTCTTTTTTCAGAATGGTGATTTAATAGTGATGATGAACACCATAAACATTTTCGACCAATCGGATGTGGCCTGGCGCTTTTACGCTTCTTTTGGTTATGGAATCATCAGCATGTGGGCCGTTGCAGGTCTGGCATTTTTCCTGAGCACACAGGCCAACAACTCCTTGGAACCTTTGGTGGGCAGCATGTCGGTATTAATTGTTTTCACCATCATCTCTAATTTCTCTCTGGGTATTTTTGATGTGATCAAGCCCTTTCTTTTTACGACTTACCTGAGCGGTTGGCAGTTGTTTTTTGACGAACCCGTCGATTGGCAAAATGTGGCCTATGCTTTGCTTGTTTTGTTTTTACACATATTTGTCTTTTACGGCCTGTCAGCCTATTTTTTCACACGCAAAGACATTACAACCTAAACCTCTATGAAAGTAGTATTTAAATACGGCCTTATTCTTTTTTTTGTAATCTCATCCCTTTCACCCAAAGCACAATCGCTTACCGATAGCCTTGTTGGGGTTATACTCGATCGTGCTGACCAGATTCAAACATTCCGAGCAGATGTTGATATTGAAGTAGATGTTGATTTCGTACGTATTCCTGTAAAACGTGGCCGTGTTTTTTACAAAGCCCCGGATAAATTCCGCTTCAGGGCAACAGGTTTTGTATTGATGCCGCGCAAAGGACTGGACTTTTCAATTCACCAAAAACTGCGCAACGATCATGCCGCCATCTATGTGGGGCAAGACGAGAATAACCATATCATCAAGGTGGTCCCGCTAGCAGAAAATGCGGATTATATGATTGCCACCATGTGGGTGGACCTCATGCATGTTCGTATCAACAAGATAGAAGTTACCTCGCGCGAAGAAGGCAGCTACAAAATGTTCATGTCCTATGGCGATTTACCCTACGATTTGCCAATCGAAACCAGGCTTGAGTTTGAAATCAACCAAATCGATATTCCCATAAAATTTATTGGCACCCTCAAGGTGGACCAGGACAAAGCAGAAGGGCGCAGCAAAGGTTCGGTAAGCCTGACATATAGTAATTTCCGTGTCAATGGGGAAATACCGGATATCGTTTTTGATGAAGATGCAGAAGTGGATGTAGATTTGGAATAATCAGGACAGACGCCTGTCAGTATCTCATCAATCTGGATTTTTGTTTTTCACCAGCACAATAAGGCTTGTATTTTAGCTACCTGATGATCATAGAATCTCCCAAAAAGACTTTAATAGATGTTGTAAACGAGATGTTAAGATATATAAGGTACTTACACATGAAGCTGTGTTTGTCAGCTTTGGAATACTAAGGCCGGTCATGAATGATATCCCTTTTCATAGTTGATTTTCAACATATTGATTAGTTTATATAGCACAGTATGGAAATGAAATCATGATGTGTTGAAATGATTTCTGAAAATAATCATAGAAATAGTTTTATTATGCACATTTTAATATGCAGATAATTATTATTTTTGCATATCTATATATGCATTAATTAGTAATTTGATAAAAACACTGCGAAAATGATCACATTACTTGAGCAATCAGAGCGGTATATTAATCGGGTGCCAATGGATTTTAGCAGGTACCTGACCAATGAAATCAACTGGCAAAACCGTCTCATAGGGATAAAAGGTGCAAGAGGGACAGGTAAAACAACCCTTTTGCTTCAATGGCTTAAAAATCAAAAGCTGCCAACACCAAAAGCAGTTTATTTCAGTTTGGATGAGCTTTATTTTACAACACATTCCTTACTGGAAACGGCTGAGCAATTCTACAAAAATGGAGGCAAGGTTTTAGTCTTGGACGAAGTGCATAAGTACCCTTCATGGGCCCGCGAGATCAAAAACCTTTACGACAGGTATCAGGATTTACAAATAATTTTTACTGGATCTTCCATCATTGACCTCTCGCAGCAGGAAGCCGACCTGAGCCGCCGTGCCATTTTCTACGAATTGTTTGGCTTATCCTACAGGGAGTATTTAGGATTAATTGGATCAATAGAACTCCCGCCCATTAAATTGCATGATCTACTAATTAATCAGGACTCCATCAGGTCACTTTTCCCGGATTCATTCAGGCCCCTTGAACACTTTCCGAATTACCTCGCTTTTGGCTATTACCCATTTTACAAAGAGGATTTACAAGGGTACCACCAACGATTGCGCCAACTATTGAGGCTTGTGGTTGAATTTGATATGGCCGAATTGAAAGGCTTTGATATTCGAAACGCTAAAAAGATGCTTCAGCTGCTTTATATCATTAGCCAACAAGTACCTTTTAAACCCAATTTGGTGAAATTGGCGGAAAAGAGCAATATCCACCGGAATTCTATTGCTAACTACCTCTATTTTTTAGAGGGGGCACGATTGATTTCACTCCTTTTACCTTCCGGAATAAGAATTTCGACCTTGCAAAAGCCAGAGAAAATATTCTTACAAAATACCAACCTAATGTATGCATTGGCATCTGGCATACCTGAAAAAGGCAATATCAGGGAAACATTCCTGTATAATCAACTTAGTGCTTTACACACTGTTAATCAACCTAAAACAGCTGATTTTATTGTTGATGAAGAATATATTTTGGAGGTAGGCGGCAAGAAAAAGGGCAAAAAACAAATCGCAAACACAGCGAACGCATTCATTGTTAAGGACGATATTGAATATCCCGTGAACAACAACATACCGCTTTGGTTGTTTGGTTTTCTTTACTAATCGCTTTGAAAAAACCGAAATCATCAGTGCCCACCTCCGCTTTAAGGCATGGGCCGAAAATAGCGGCAACTCATTTGCTGACTGGTACTTGGATATGGCTGGCTACCGAAATGCAGAACTCATCTACAGTGAATAAACCCAGTTCCTGAAAAACACAAAAACCCGGATCCGTTTTCTTAAATGATCCGGGTTTATTTTTATCAATCAGTTTGCTGCAACCTAAAGCGATAATTTGCATCTTTGAAAACAATATATAGAAGTCGCAATAGTTATTTCATACATTGAATTTGTATGCTGACACCCTAATTATATGAAAATACCAAAAACCCTCCAAACACCCGTTTTCATTCTAATTTTATTGTTGTTTTTTGGCCTGGAATCATTTGGGCAATCTTCTGGCCGCTATACCATCAGCGGCTATGTATATGAAAAGGGCAGCCGCGAAAGTTTGATTGGCGTGAATATATACGAACCAAATCTGCGGGTTGGTACCGCCACCAACACCTATGGTTTTTATGCCCTTACGCTGCCGTCCGATAGTGTTTCGGTGATATTTTCCTATGTTGGCTACCAGGCGCTGGTTATTGATGCCAGACTCACCCAAAACCTACGGCTTGACATTGAGCTCGACCCCAGTATCGAACTGGAAGAGGTAGTCGTCACCGACGAACGTATCACCCGCATCAGCCAGACCATGCAGATGTCGCGCATCGAAATTCCCATAATACAGGCAAAAAATATCCCCTCTCTCCTGGGCGAAAAAGATATGTTCAAGGTGCTGCAACTATTGCCTGGTGTGCAATCAGGTACCGAAGGCAGCAGCGGTTTTTATGTGCGTGGAGGTGGCCCCGACCAAAATCTTATTATCCTCGACGATGCAACAGTTTATAATGCCAGCCACCTGTTTGGTTTCTTTTCGGTGTTTAACGGCGATGCAGTAAAAAATATGCAACTCTATAAAGGTGGTTTTCCGGCCCGCTTTGGCGGCAGGCTTTCTTCGGTGCTCGATATCCAAATGAAGGACGGCAACAAGGAAAAGTTCGCCGGCGAAGGTGGTATTGGCATTATCAGCAGCAGGCTTACGCTGGAAGGGCCAATTGTAAAAAATAAAGCCTCCTTTCTGGTGTCGGGCAGGCGCACTTATATAGATGCATTAACAAGGCCCTTTATGCCCGAAGACGGCAGTGGCGGTTACTTTTTTTACGACCTGAATGCCAAACTCAATTACGACATCAATTCAAAAAACAGACTTTTTATAAGCAGCTATTTTGGACGTGACAAGTTCTCCTTCAGGAACAAATACAAGTCGCAATATTATGAGGAAGAAGACAAAGGCGGCCTTTATTGGCAAAATGCCACAGCCACCGTGCGTTGGAACCATATATTCCATGATAAGCTTTTCGCCAACGCCAGTTTTATCTTTTCCGACTACACTTTCAGCATTTTTATGGAAGAATATTTCAGGGACAAGGTGGAGAACGAAACCAACCGGTTTGAACTGAAATACAGTTCAGGAATACAAGACCTCGGCCTGAAATATGACCTGAGCTGGTATCCTTTGCCCAATCACCTGATTAGGGGCGGGTTCCAGGTATTGCACCACGAGTTTACACCCAGCGCCGTAGTGGTCAAAGATGATTATATCGATCAGCAGGAATTTTCAGCCGAAAAGCATTATTCCTATGAATCAGGCCTTTATATTGAAGACGAAATCACGCTTTGGGATAAGCTCATGCTAAACCCGGGATTGCGTTTCAGCCATTTCTACACCAATGGCAAATCCTACCAC
>CAYTUA010000171.1:0-4118 GCA_964440855.1 uncultured Lentimicrobiaceae bacterium | reverse complement strand
AAAAATAAAACAATTCATTAAATTATCAATTACTAAAACAACCCGAATTATGGATCATGTTTGTCCAACTTGTGATATACGCCCGGCACTGGAACGTCTGGGTATTTCAATTATTAATAAAGGAGCTTCAACCGGTGCGGAATGGATCGATACCCAGGGCGAATTGCTTGATTCATATGCTTCCTGCGATGGCCGTTTGATTGCCAGCGTGAAGCAAGGCACCTGGAACGATTACGAAAGTATTATGGAGAAAGCCCAGGAGGCTTTTAAAAGCTGGCGCATGCTGCCGGCACCCCAGCGGGGCGAAATTGTCAGACAAATGGGCAATGAATTCCGTCGCCACAAAGAAGATTTAGGCCGCCTGGTGAGCTACGAAATGGGTAAAATTTATCAGGAAGGCCTGGGCGAAGTGCAGGAAATGATTGACATCGCCGATTTTTCTTTGGGTATTTCCCGCCAGCTTTACGGATCACCCATGCATAGTGAACGTGCTCGCCACCGCATGTACGACCAATACCATCCGCTTGGCGTAATTGGGGTAATCACCGCATTCAACTTCCCGGTAGCCGTTTGGGCCTGGAATGCTATGATTGCGTTGGCCACAGGCAATGTTGTCGTTTGGAAGCCTTCTTCCAAAACACCCCTGTGTGCTGTGGCTATCCACAGCATTATTGCTGATGTTTTGAAGCGTAATAATGTGCCCGAAGGTGTGTGCAACCTGATTATTGGCAGTTCAAAGCATATAGGTGATGATTTCCTTGCCGACAAACGCTTACCGCTGATATCATGCACGGGGAGCACAGCCGTTGGCCGGCGCGTGGGACGCATTGTTGGCGAACGCCTTGGCCGCACCTTGCTTGAGCTTGGTGGCAACAACGCCATCATTATTTCAGAAAAAGCCAACCAGGAAATGGCCCTGATGGCCACTGTGTTTGGTGCTGTGGGTACAGCCGGGCAGCGTTGTACAAGCACACGCAGGCTTATCATTCACGAATCAGTTTACGACGAGTTTAAAACGAAATTGATCAACGCCTACAAACAAATACGGATCGGCTGTCCGCTCGACCCCAATGTGCTCGTAGGTCCGCTGATTGATAAGGGTGCCGTGCAGGCTTTCCTTTATGCACAAGAACAAATTGTAAAGGAAGGCGGTAAGATCCTATGTGGTGGCAATGTCCTCGAAGGGCCTGGTTTTGAGTCAGGTTGTTATGTAGGGCCTGTTTTGGCAGAAGCCGAAAACCATTACCATATTGTGCAGGAAGAAACTTTTGCCCCTATTCTTTACCTGATGAAATACAAAACGATGGAAGAGGCGGTGGCGCTGCACAATGGGGTGCCTCAAGGCTTATCTTCTGCCATTTTCAGTACAGATATGATGGAAACAGAACGTTTCCTTTCGCATGAAGGCTCTGATTGTGGCATTGCCAATGTTAATATTGGTACCTCTGGTGCCGAAATTGGTGGTGCCTTTGGTGGTGAAAAAGATACAGGCGGTGGCCGCGAATCGGGCAGCGATGCCTGGAAAGTGTATATGCGCCGCCAAACCAATACCATCAATTGGAGCACAGAACTTCCTTTTGCACAAGGCATTAAGTTTGTTTTGTAGCTTTATTTCCAAAAGGGAAAAGAAAAAACCGGGGTGTGATATTCCGGTTTTTTCTTTTTAATATCTACCTGAATTTATAATGTCCAACATTGTGCTATAAAAATGCATTCAAATGGCAATGATTATGCCGAACAATTGTAAATTGCAGGCTTTTTATGCACCAAATTAAAAGCCCATGAAACTTTTTCGTTTCGTTCTGCTATTGGCCGCACTTTTGCCGGCATCAATTTCACTTACCCAAACTCTTGAAGAACAATTGCAAACCCTTGGTTTGGACAGCCTCCGGACTTTTGAGATTTCGCGTGATGGTTATACCGAGGCCTGGGAATTATTTATCAGCCAACCCCTTGACCACGAAAAGCCGGATGGAAAGCGATTTCAGCAACGGGTGATACTGCGTCATCGCGATTTTAACAAGCCGATGGTATTGGTCACCGAAGGATACGCTGCCCATTATGGGTTGAGTCCGCGCTATGACGATGAACTGGCTGCACGCCTCGGAACAAATTTGCTGGTGGCCGAGCACCGCTTCTTTGGCAGAAGCGTTCCCGATAGCCTGGATTGGAGTCAACTTAATTTGACAAATGCAACGGCTGACTTGCATAGAATAGCTACAACATTTAAGAAACTTTATACCTCGTCCTGGTTAAGCACCGGCATCAGTAAAGGTGGACAAACCAGCATATACTACCGCTATTTTTACCCTGAAGATATGCAGGCGACTGTGCCTTATGTGGCGCCACTCAATTTTTCGGATGAAGATGAGCGTGTGTATCATTTTCTGGATACTGTTGGCCCGGCCGAATGCCGCGAAAAGATTCATCAAATCCAGCGCCGTTTGTTGGCCGATCAGGAGGTTTTTCGGCCCATGTTTGCCGATTCCGTGGCCAAACGCAAGCTTACATTCGACAGGGTAGGGGGTATCGAAAAGGCGTTTGAATACAATGTGCTGGAATTTTCATTTGCCTATTGGCAATGGTATCCCATACTTTGTGATGATTTGCCGCAGGCTGATGCCGACAGTAACACAATTTTCAAAACATTTGTGACTGCTGCCGGATACGATTTTTTTGCTGACCAAAGCATCGCTTCTTATGAACCTTTTTTCTATCAGGCCCTAACGGAAATGGGGATGTATAACTACAGCCTTCGTGGCCTTGATGATTTGATAAGCTATGTAAAAAAGCCTGGTTTTTACCATGCTGTTCCTCAGGATGTTATTATTGCTTACCAACCCACCTTAAGTATCAGTGTTGCAGATTGGTTAAAGCATTCCGGGAATAATATGCTATACATATATGGTGCTTACGATGCCTGGTCATCAACAGCAGTGCAAACGGGTGAGCATACCAATGCATTAAAATTGTTATTGCCTTTTGGATCGCATTCAACCCGCTTAAGGCATTTTCCGGAAGAAGTGCAGCAAACTGCCCTGATGCATTTGCGCAAATGGCTTGATTATTTACCGGAAGAATGAGCGCATTTGTATTTTGGAAAAACCCTGTTTGTTTTAACAATCATTTAAAAAACAAAGTGTTATGAATTTAAGTACCCTTGACTGGATTATTATTTTGTTGTTTTTTATTGTATTGATAGGGATAGCGGTAATTGCTTCGCGATCAGCAGGAAAAAGTTATAGTGAATTTTTTCTTTCTGGACGGAATATGCCTTGGTGGTTGCTGGGGGTGAGCATGGTGGCGACCACTTTTTCGGCTGATACGCCCAACCTGGTTACAGATATTGTTCGCCAGAACGGTGTGGCCGGAAACTGGGTTTGGTGGGCTTTTTTGTTAACCGGAATGCTTACTGTTTTTGTTTATGCCAAGCTGTGGAACCGTTCAAAAGTGCTCACTGATTTAGAATTTTACGAAATTCGCTACAGTGGAAAAATGGCTGCATTTTTAAGGGGTTTCAGGGCTATTTATCTGGGGTTCTTTTTTAATGTTTTGGTAATTGCCAGTGTGTCGTTGGCTTTTATCAAGCTGGCGGGTGTCATGTTGGGCATTCAGCCGGCACCGGCCTTGATTATTGCTGCGGTGGTGGTTGTATTTTACAGCAGTCTCGGCGGTTTAAAGTCCATTTTGTGGACGGATCTATTTCAGTTTGGTTTTGCCATGTTTGGGGCCCTTATTGCTGCGATTTTTGTTATACGTGGGCTGCCTGAAGGGGTAGATGGCCTTTCCGGTTTGTTTGCGCATGAAAATGTAGCCGGCAAGTTGAGCCTATTGCCGCAAGTTGGTCAAACGGATCTTTTTCTGTATATTTTTATCATTCCCATAGCAGTGCAATGGTGGACCGTTTGGTATCCCGGTGCAGAGCCGGGTGGGGGCGGTTATATTGCACAACGCATGCTTTCAGCCAAAAATGAACAGCATGCCATGGGTGCCACCTTGCTTTTTAATTTTTTCCACTATGCGCTCCGTCCCTGGCCATGGATTTTGGTGGCCCTTGCCTCCTTGGTCATTTTTCCGGATATACAATCGATGACCGAGGCGTTTCCGGGTGTAGCAAG
>CAYTUA010000170.1:0-2671 GCA_964440855.1 uncultured Lentimicrobiaceae bacterium | reverse complement strand
AACAATGAGTGCAGAAGTAAAAGAAAGAGAACCCTTGTTTTCGGCAAAAAACCGAAAACTGATAACCAACCCCCTGAATGTTGACAATCCCATTACAGTGCAAGTGCTTGGTATTTGTTCAGCCCTGGCTGTAACTGCCAAACTGAAACCATCATTTGTAATGATGCTTTCGGTTATCGCTGTATTAACACTTGCAAACGTAATTATCTCTGTGATGCGTAATGGTATTCCTCCACGCATCAGGATTATTGTGCAACTTACTGTTATTGCCAGCCTTGTAATTCTGGTTGACCAGGTGCTTAAGGCCTATGTGTATGACGTAAGCAAACAACTATCTGTATTTGTTGGTTTGATTATAACCAACTGTATTATCATGGGGCGCCTCGAAGCTTTTGCGCTTGCCAATAAACCATGGCCCTCCTTGCTCGATGGATTTGGGAACGCTTTGGGTTATGGATGGGTACTCCTTGCAGTAGGTTTTACACGCGAATTATTTGGTTCAGGCACTTTGTGGGACTATCAGGTAATACCCCAGGCCTTTTATGATTTTGGATATGTAAACAATGGATTTATGATTTTGCCTCCCATGGCTTTGATTGTTGTCGGGGTCATCATTTGGATACAGCGTTCACGTAATCCACAACTTGTTGAAGAAAAATAAATTTTCAAACGGAAATAAATAACCAGCTATGCAAGAGCTATTTAACATATTTGTCAAATCAATATTTGTTGATAACATGGTATTTGCCTATTTTTTAGGCATGTGTTCATACCTAGCAGTTTCGAAAACAGTTGAAACTTCATTCGGATTGGGATTGGCCGTCGTGTTCGTATTAGGCATCACCGTTCCAGTGGATTACTTACTCAATTTATATGTTTTGCAACCCGGTGCATTGGCTTGGCTCAATCCCGGTTTTGTGGACATTGATTTGAGTTTTCTCAGCTTTATTGTTTTCATTTCAGTAATAGCATCCATGGTGCAACTTGTTGAAATGGTCGTTGAAAAATTCAGTCCTGCATTGTATGCTTCGCTTGGGATATTTTTACCCTTGATCGCGGTGAACTGTGCCATCCTTGGTGGCTCCCTCTTTATGCAGGAACGCGAATACCAGAGTCTGGCCCAAGCCACATCTTTCGGTTTGGGTTCCGGTGTTGGATTTTTTCTCGCTATCGTAGGTATCGCTGCTATCCGCGAAAAAATCAGGTATTCAGATGTGCCTGCTCCATTGCGTGGCCTGGGAATCACCTTTATCATTACAGGGCTCATGGGGATTGCCTTTATGAGTTTTCTGGGTATTAAACTGTAAACAATTGAATGTAAATAATAATCATTTTAAACAATGACGATATTAGCTACCGGAACCGGAACCATAATCTTGGTGAGTATTGCGTTCTTTCTCATCGTGATTCTACTGTTGGTGAGTTTGCTGCTGTACGCACGAAAAAAATTGCTACCTCAAGGGAAGGTTAAGATTACCATCAATGACGAGAAAGTATTGGAAGTTGATCCCGGGTCAACTTTATTGAGTACTTTGTCGAACAACAAGATATTTTTGCCTTCGGCATGCGGTGGCGGTGGCACCTGTGCCATGTGCAAGGCGCAGGTACTCGAAGGGGGAGGATCCATATTGCCTACTGAAAAAGGCTATTTCACCCGTAAAGAAATACAGAATAACTATCGACTGGGTTGCCAGGTAAAGGTGCGCGAAGACATGAAGATTCATGTTGAGCCTGAAATATTTGGCATTAAAAAGTGGGAGTGTACTGTAGTCTCGAACCACAACGTGGCTACCTTTATTAAAGAGTTTGTTGTGAAATTGCCTGAAGGCGAGCACCTCGACTTCAAATCCGGTGGTTATATTCAGATTGATGTGCCCAAATGCGAAGTGGACTTTAAGGACATCGAAGTTGAAGAGGAATACCGCGACGAATGGGACCAATTCAATATGTGGGATTTGAAAATGAAGAATCCAGAACCCATATTCAGAGCCTATTCCATGGCCAACCACCCAGCTGAGGGCAATATCATTATGTTGAATATCCGTATTGCCACACCTCCTTGGGATAGGAAAAAGGGCGGTTTTATGAATGTGAACCCGGGTATTTGTTCCTCCTATGTTTTCTCGCGCAAACCGGGTGACAAAGTGACCATTTCAGGACCCTATGGTGAATTTTTTATTAAACCAACAAAGCGCGAAATGATGTTTATTGGCGGTGGTGCCGGTATGGCTCCCATGCGCTCACACCTCTTTCACCTGTTTCATACGGAAAAAACAGACCGTAAAACAACATTTTGGTATGGTGGACGCTCATTGCGAGAGCTTTTCTATATGGAAGATTTTGAAACCATTGAAAAAGATTTCAAAAACTTTGAGTTCCATGTAGCCCTTTCCGAGCCCAAAGAGGAAGATAACTGGACAGGTAAAACCGGATTTATCCACCAAGTGATTATGGATAATTATCTGAAGAATCATCCTGAGCCAGAGGAAATTGAGTATTATCTCTGTGGACCACCCATGATGAACGCGGCAGTGTTTAAAATGCTTGATGAACTGGGCGTTCCGGATGAAATGATTGCCTTTGATGATTTTGGCGGGTAAAAAAAATGGCTTTTTTTGAAAATATCAACCCCACTATGAACAACATGGTGGGGTTGTTTTTTAGGTTATAT
>CAYTUA010000169.1:0-3228 GCA_964440855.1 uncultured Lentimicrobiaceae bacterium | reverse complement strand
CGACGGAAACATCGAATTCCATTACAAGGATATTGATGAGGATGAGCCCATATTGTGGTATGCGGGCGTTTCGTCCGGAAATGATGCCGATTACCAGTTGATTAACGGTAGCAACACCTCGTTAAAACCCATACACAAGGCTTACAGACTTGTTCCTGAGCCTGTCCCGGATGGGATTTCAATGAGTGAGGAGGGTTTCTTAATGGGCATTTCCGCATCGCCTGACCGCATCAGCAATCTCACAGTGAGGGTAAAAGATGACAAGTTCAGCAGCCACCAAAAAGTACTCCAACTGGCTGATAAATTGCGTTATGATTATACCTTGTTAACCTCCAATGACAAACCCTTACACAGTGGAGGTGAGGCACTGATGGATTTGAATATACACAATATCAGCACAGAAGATGTAGAAGGCTTGGTAGCAAGGCTTCATTCGGATGATCCTTTTTTGCAAATCAATAACCCGGAAATATTCATTGGGCATATAGGTGCAAATTCATCCGTAAGCTTGGATGCTTTTTCACTAATAATAGGCCATGATTGTCCTGACCGGCATCAGTTGCTGGCCGAACTGCAGTTTGATTTCGAAGGTGGAAGCAAAACGGCCATGATCAATGAAACTGTAATGGCACCCCGCATGGTTTTTAGCAGATGGATGGTGGACGATGGGGATAATTACCAGTTAGACCCCGGCGAAACAGCCCCAATCTTAGTGCAATTGCGCAACCAGGGGAGTGTGGTCGCTGATGATGTTAAGGCTTTTCTGTCAACGGATGACCCTTTTGTGACCATAAACCAGCCGGACACAGTCAACCTGGGCCACATGATGCCCGGCGAAGCCTTGGAAGCTTTGTTTGAGGTTTCTGTAGCTGTTGACTGCCCCATTGAGCACCAGATAGAGTTTACCCTATCTTTTGTTGATGCTTCTCAAAATATACAATATCAGTATTTTAAAGCCCGTGTTGGGCAATATGCATTTCTGCTTTTCAACAAAGCACAGAACGACAGCTCGATGCGGGTATTTAAGTTGGTATTGGATAGTTTAAACCTGCCTTATGTGCAGGTGGACACCTTGCCTGAAGAAATGGATATCTACCGTGCCGCTGTTGTTTGCCTTGGAACTTATTACAGCAATGAGAGCCTGAGCCAGGCCGAAGGTGCCATCTTGGCTGAGTTTCTGGATAGGGGGGGCCGCCTTTATATGGAAGGGACCCAAACATGGCACTTGAACCAACCCACGGCGGTGCGCGATAAATTCAGGATAGGCATACAATCCGTTTCACCCCCACAGGAGTTTTCTAATGTAAAGTCCACAGAACAAGGCTTTTTGACAGGCCTTGATTTTGAGTTTGTTGGTGAATACCCCTTGTTGTTCTGGAGCATGGTGCCACAGCAATCGGCTACACCCATTTTGCGCGCCGATGTGGCTGATGATGCGTTCATCATGGTAGCTTATGATGGAGGGATTTATAAAACAGTGGGCTCGTTGTTCGAGTTTGGTAGTTTTGGTTCCGAAGCTGATTTTGAACTCCGCAAAGAATTTGTGTTGCGCTTGCTCCGCTTTTTTGATATGGAACACCTGTTGTATATCAGTGTGCCTGAAATCAGAGGCGAGACTGCTTCAATACAGGTAAGAGCCACACCAAATCCTTTTACATCAGCAGTTAGCCTTCGTGCTGCCTGGCCCAGGCAGGAATGGGTGCAGCTTCGTATTTTGAATCAATTGGGGGAGTTGTGCTGGCAATCATCGGCACAACTGTCAAACAATGAAGGTGTTAGTGGGTTTATTTGGGATGGAAGAACTTCATCTGGCGCATCCCTGCCGGCCGGGATATATATAGCACAATTTGTTTCTGTAAGTGAAACTGTCACCATTAGATTGGTGAAAGGGGAATAGTTGATCCTGTTTCTTCAAGACTTAAAATGAAAAAAAGCCGGTTATCGCCGGCTTTTATGCTATATGCAATTACTTATTACCTTAGTAATCATCATCTTCGTCATTATCAAAATCGAGCCCGTCATCGAGCAAGGTATCGAAATCGGGCAATTCCTCCTCCTCGTCCAGGTCATAAATTCTGGGCTTTTTGTCGCGCTTTGATTCAAGCTTTTTAACAGGTTTTTTTACGAATTCATCGTCGAAATGGCCTTCATTACGAGATTTTTTCTTTTCCGTTTTCATTTGATACAGGTTTACAGTTTTTGTTTGATATTGTTTGAGAACTAAATTTGAATTGGGTTAAAATCTAAATTTCCAAGCCTAATTGGCAAAATGGGCTTAATTTTGCTTAATCATCAATAGAAGATTTGTTGTGAAACCAGCCAGCAGGCTGAGAATTGAAGCAGTGTTCATTATTATAAGTTGCTTTGCAAAGGCATTATTTCTATAAAGTACTGATATGTCTCGGTTTAAATACAGACTGCAAGTATAGTATTTTTCTTTTTTCAAAAACAAATCGTGGGATTTTTTTTTTACCAGTTGAGAAATTTATTTGCGTAAGTATCACTATTATAATAATATAATCC
The DNA here is from genome assembly GCA_964440855.1 of uncultured Lentimicrobiaceae bacterium. GTDB lineage: Bacteria > Bacteroidota > Bacteroidia > Bacteroidales > F082 > CALAZZ01. Next base: position 705 of record CAYTUA010000169.1, on the reverse strand, counting down.
ATGGCTATTACACGATTGTGCTGCTTAGCAACCACAAAACAAAGCTGGTTTTAAACTAACTATCCTGTAACCGCTACGGATATGAGTTATTTTGAACAGACGCAAAAAGCCAAAGAGATTAGCCTGTATTATTCATTTTTAAATGTTAATCTCATAGATAGTTACAACATTTGCCTGTTGACCTGCATCTATTCAATCAATTTATTGTTGCAGGAATTCACAAACAACATATTTCCAATCCCACCATAGCCTTCAAACATTTTTATTCTTTCGTGCTTAAGCTTTTCCTTGTGAAATCCAATAATGGTCAGGCCGGCATCTGCTGAATGAAGGTTAATGATGCTTTTGGATGAAATATTATCCTCCTGCACAATGATTTCGATGTTATTCGGGTTGATAGGCAGTCGGCCCAGTTCAAGCAGGTTTTTCATTCGTTGCTTCACTTCTCCAACCTCATTGGGCTTGCAGATATCAAAAATTTTGATGTTACCTTTTTTCCATTCCGGATGCCCTAAAATGATGAAGCTCAATAATATCATCAGATTTGTATTTTCTTCATCTGTTGTTCTGATCCATATATGAATACCGTTTTTGAAAACAAAAGGCCTGCGGCTGGAACCGAGGATACAAACATCAAAATTACCGGCGTTTACCAGATTGAAGTTATCAATAATCTCATGCAGTTCATCGGGTTCTTCCTTATCG
>CAYTUA010000168.1:0-2890 GCA_964440855.1 uncultured Lentimicrobiaceae bacterium | reverse complement strand
AAAAAGAGGGACACACGATTGCCTTTGTAGGTTTTGCAGGAGGTAAACTAAACGAAGTGAGTAATATAAGCCTTTATACACCTAATCCCAAAGGGGATTACGGTCCCATTGAAGACATGCACATGATCTTCAACCATGTAATTGTGAATTATTTGTCAAAAGACGAAGAGTTTTTGGCCATTCCCCCAACCGTATGAAAATTGACCTGAGCAACCGGACTGCCCTGATTACAGGAGCCACCAGGGGAATAGGCAAAGCCGTTGCAGACTGCTTTTTTGAAGCTGGTGCCAACCTGATCCTCACCGGAACGAAAAAAGAGGAGACAGATCGCCTGAATGCGGCGCTATTGGAACAGGGCATTAATAAAAAGCGCTATGTGCAGGTTGATTTTTCGGATGAAGCCTCTACAGAAAGTTTTTTAAACCACCTCAACAGCTTTGATACCATAGACATCTGTGTTAACAATGCCGGCGTAAACAAAATCATGGATTTTGTGGACACCACCTACGAGGATTTTAAGTGGCTACAGGAAATTAACCTTAACGTACCATATCGTATTTTAAAGATATTGGGTCCGAAAATGATCGGAAACCGCTATGGAAGGGTTGTAAATATTGCTTCTATATGGAGTGTAGTAACACGTCCCGGCCGTTCCATGTATGCCACAAGCAAAACGGCTTTGGTGGGTTTAACCAAAACCCTCGCGGTGGAGTGGGCACAGCACAATGTTTTGGTTAATGCGGTTAGTCCGGGATTTACCCTAACGGAATTAACCAAAAACACCAATACGCCTGAGCAGTTGCAGGCAATTGAACAAATCATCCCTGCCGGAAGAATGGCTGACCCTGTTGAAATGGCCAGAACCATCGCATTCCTGTGCAGTGATTTAAACACCTATCTTACAGGACAAAACATAACAATTGACGGAGGATATACCAATGTATAATTTCACAGTAAAGTCAGTTATCCACGACTATGAAGTTCAATTTGTGGACAAGCTGGATGAAGCATTGAATAACGAACTTATTGAAGGGGATTTCCTGATCTACGACAACAAAGTACAACGCTTGTATGCGAAGTATCTTGATCCCTTTTTGAGCCAATACCAAAGCATCGGTATTGATGCAACTGAGCCCCAAAAGAGTTACCAGGGCGTTATGCCTGTTATACAATCACTGATTGAAAAAGGGTTCAGGAAAAACCACAGGTTAATTGCCGTTGGTGGCGGTATAACGCAGGATGTAACAGCCTTTATCGCCTCAATCATGTATAGGGGTGTGAAGTGGGTGTTTTTTCCCACCACACTGCTTGCCCAGGGCGACAGTTGTATTGGGAGCAAAACCTCCATCAATTTTGCGGAATTTAAAAACCAGATAGGGGGCTTTTATCCGCCCAACAAGATACTGATCTATCCCCCTTTTATTGATACCCTTGAGGTGGCTGAAATGAAGTCAGGCATGGGCGAAATGTTGCACTACTTTATCGTTTCGGGTAAGGATGATTTTGATATGTACCGCAGCTTATACCAACAGGCGTTTAGCGATAAAGCAGCCTTGTCAAAGATTATTTCGCGCAGCCTCGAAATCAAGAAAAGCTATATTGAGGTGGACGAATTCGACCAGAATATTCGTCAGGTTTTCAATTATGGCCATTCTTTCGGACATGCCATCGAATCGCTCACCAATTATGCCATCCCCCATGGCATAGCAGTTAGCTTTGGCATGGATATGGCAAACTTTATTTCTGTCAAAATGGGATTCATACCTGAGCAGGTTCGTAACGAAATCAGACAAGTGGTTGAAAAAATCTGGGATGGATACTCCATAAAAAGTTTGGATGTGAGAACCTTCCGGCAGGCTTTGGGTAAAGACAAAAAGAACATTGGCACCAAACTCGGCTTGATCCTGAACAAGGGATATGGCAATATCTTCAAGAACGTAATGGAAGCTGGCGAGCAATTTGATGAATGGCTTTTTGAATATTTTGATAAACAAGCAGACTAAACGAACTTTTCAAATTAGAAATATGGACACCAAACAATTAGAAAGAATTGCATCCCAAATCCGACGTGATATTGTACGTATGGTACACGCTTGTCAGTCAGGACATCCTGGTGGCTCATTAGGTTGTGCCGATTTGTTTACGGCTCTTTTCTTCAGTGAAATGAATCATAACCCTTCCGCTTTTGATATGGATGGTGCGGGACAGGATCTGTTTTTTCTGTCAAATGGTCACATAAGCCCCGTTTACTACAGTGCTCTGGCACGCAGCGGGTATTTTCCCGTTGAAGAGTTGGCCACATTTCGAAAGCTGCATTCCCGTCTTCAGGGGCACCCCGCTACGCTTGAGGGACTTCCCGGTGTACGCATTGCATCGGGCTCTCTAGGTCAGGGTCTTTCGGTGGCTGTAGGCGCTTCGGTGGCAAAGCGCCTTAAGAATGACCCTTCATTGGTTTTCGCGCTGATGGGTGACGGCGAGCAACAGGAAGGTCAGATTTGGGAAGCCGTATTGCATGCCGGTTCGCGTAAAATTGACAACCTGATCGGCATTGTTGATTACAATGGCCAGCAAATAGATGGCCCCACCGATGAGATTATGCCTTTGGGCGACCTGGGGGCAAAATACGACCAATTCGGCTGGCTGGTACACCACCTTGACGGGAACAATATGGCAGAAGTTGTTACTGCGCTGCAAAAAGCCAGGCAAATGGCAGGAAAAGGACAGCCACAGTTGCTTCTGATGAAAACCGAAATGGGGCAAGGGGTTGATTTTATGATGGGCTCACATAAATGGCATGGTGTAGCCCCCAATGATGAGCAATTGGCCTTGGCCCTTGCACAGCTTGAAGAAACCCTTGGCGATTACTAAATAACAGCAAAAATTATTTTAT
>CAYTUA010000167.1:0-3050 GCA_964440855.1 uncultured Lentimicrobiaceae bacterium | reverse complement strand
GGATAAATCCAGATCTTACACTTTATTTGTAGTTTTTTTTTCAGGTTTGTTGGTTTGTGTCCTTTTGAATCAGGGCAAGGGCATCGCCCAAAATCCACCCCATTCCATTGCATTTGAACACCAGCATTACCGTTACATCGAAAAGCACATACGCCTGTCAGGCGACACCATCCGGCATACAGCGGTTAAACCGGTGTTGCGCAGCAAGTGGAACAAGGAGCTTCCCCGCCATAAAGCCTTTTCACGGTCCAATAACTGGTTTGTTCGCAAAGCTTTTCGCGAACACCTGATCAATTACCAGGGCAAGGGCTGGTCGGTACAACTCGATCCGCTCTTCGATTTTGGCATGGGCACCGAAATGGAAGAACAACAAAATACCTGGGTAAATACCAGAGGCTTTCAGGTGCAGGGCAATATTGGCAACAACATAGCCTTTTACTCCTCCTATTATGAAAATCAGGCCATGATGCCCCGGTATATAAATAATTTTGTGAACACCTTTACCATTATGCCGGTGGTGCCGGGTGTGGGTATCTTGCCCGGACAAGGGGTCGTGCGGCATTTTAAGGACAAGGGCGCCTGGGACTATTCCAGTGCTACAGGCTATATTTCCTGGTCCCCTTCATCCTTCCTCAATTTTCAGTTTGGTCACGACAGGCATTTTATCGGACATGGCTACCGCTCCCTCTTGCTTTCTGATGTGTCCTTCCCCTATCCTTATTTTCGCATGCAAGCCGAGCTGGGCCCCCTGCAATACACCTATTACCTGATGCAACATATGGACCCGGGCGCACAACCTCTTTCGTTTCACCTGGGATTTCGCAAAAAATATGCTGCTATGGGTTACCTCAACTGGCAAATTACGGACAAACTGCAACTGGGCGCCCTGCAAGCCCTGGTTTGGCCTGGCGACGATTCCCTTGGCGGAAGCCAGCCCCCTTCGTGGCAATATATGAATCCATTGGTGTTTTTGCACCCTATTCATTACAGCAGTGGAAGCGAAGGCAACCTGCTGCTGGGCGTTAACCTGCAATGGGAGTTTTACAAAAATCGATTTGTGTATGGCCAGCTCATGTTTGATGAACTCAGGGTGCAGGATTTCCTCCAGCAGAACGGGGCGGCAGCAAACAAATATGGAGGGCAACTGGGACTGAAAGGATATGATTTTTTCTCGCTCAGCAATTTATTCCTGCAGGCCGAAGTGAATATTGTGAGGCCTTACACCTACAGCCATATCACCCGAATGACCAATTATGCCCATTATCTGCAGCCACTGGCACACCCTTTGGGGGCCAATTTTACAGAGTTTTTGGTGTTGGCTGATTATCGTTTTGACGCTGATTGGTTTCTGACAGCTAAATTTGTTTACCATAATATCGGTCTTGATGAAAATGGCATTAACTATGGCAGCAATATCTTTAATTCTTACCTGAACGCACCGGGCGGCGTTGATGCCGTTGGTGTAAATGTGGGCCAGGGCATGGAGTCAACCCTCAGCCATACAGAAATGGCTGTTGGTTATATGATCAACCCCAAAACCAATATGAAGGTGGAAGTAAAGTACATCTATCGTGAACAAGGACCACGCGACAACCGATTGACAACCCAATGGGTGCTTATCGGCTTCAAAACCTCACTACGAAATTTGTATTACGATTTTTAAATACGCTTAGCGCTCCATTTTATATTCCACAGTAACCCAATTGATGCCAAAGTTGGGAAGTTCCCACTGGATGATTCCTGCCTCTTTAGCAATGTGCCTTATCGAACGCGTGCCCTGATGTGTCCTGTCGAGCTCAATATCCACCTGCCTAACATCCCGAAATACCAGCTCACCAAGCGTATAGTTTTCAATGATGGTTTCAATACGTAGCTGAGGTTCAATCAACCCCGAATTTTGCACAAACCAACCGCCATCAGGCTGATCAGGGTAATAATAAATTCTGCTTTTATTGAGCAGTTTGCCGTCCTGATGGTTTTCAATAACCACAAAATGACATGGTTCGTCCTGATTGATGCCTTGGCACAGATCTGCTGTTTCGGTAACAATATGGTATTCCCTGTCATAAAACAGGCTGTAACACTTTACGCGGAAACGTTCCTTTAAGGCAAATGCTTCCTGATTGCCGGGGTGGATTATGGCTACCGTATCAAGTATGGTTTCCGTAACATACACCGAATCGCGGTAGTCTCTGTTCAGGCCAATTTCTTCCATGATCCAATAGGAGCCGGGCTGTACCAGAAAAATCTCCTTGAGCCTTTCAGGCAGCCAAATGTCATAACTGTCAGGCTCTTCCGTTTTGCGGCAGCCTGCGCTGAGTAGGACTATGCAACTGATTGAAAACAATAGTATGGTGGATAAACGAATGGACTTGTGCATATGAAGCTGGATTAGTAGATGGCATTACAAAGATATTATTTTATTGACTAACCCGAAAAAAATGAAACACTTCCGACTTCCGACTTAGGTCACTGAGCGTAGCCGAAGTGCCGACTCCCGTCTCCAGACTTCGGTCACTGAGCGTAGCCGAAGTGCCGACTCCCGACACTCAATCCACCCAAACCTCCACCCTCGTTCCTTTAGCCAAACCGTTTTCCTCAAGGTCATTGATGCTATACCGGATTTCACCTTTTTTGAGCCGTGCATAGAGTTGAATAATCTTCTCCACTATTTTCAGGCCGTTGCCGGTCGAGTAGTTGCTGTCAGTCGGCGCATGCTGCCGCCCAACACCATTATCTTCAAGACGAATGTGCAGCGATCCCTTATGTTGCATTATGTGGATATGCAATTTGCCACCCGTCTTCAAGGGCTGCAAGCCATGCTTCACGGCATTTTCCGCAAAAGTTTGTACAATCATTTTCGGAACATGGCTTTGCAAATCAACATGCTCATCAATTTCTATTTGAAAATCGAAACTGCTTTTAAACCGGAAACGCTCCAGCTCTATATAGTTGCGCACAAAGTCGATCTCGTTTTCAAGCGGCCGCGAAATTTTTTCACTGCCCGTTAAGGATTCCCGCATCAGGCGCGAAAACCGCGCACCCATTTT
>CAYTUA010000166.1:0-9583 GCA_964440855.1 uncultured Lentimicrobiaceae bacterium | reverse complement strand
GAAACATAACCGCCCCCTTCGAAGACCCCTGTAACATCTTTATAAATCGCTGTATCAGTTGTAGGAATTGGTATAGTATCGGCAATTAGGTGGGACCATTTCTTATCAAAATCAACCAATGTGGTCAGGTTTGGCTCCCAGGGTTCTATTTCCAGGTTGTAAAAATCATTGTAAGCTGTTGAAGAATCATAATACTCATCGCCCAATCCGGCAAAACCGTGGCCGAATTCATGTACAATTACTTTTGCCGAAAGGGCATTGCCAACTGTGGTCAGGTTATAAAAATTATAAATTCCGCCTCCTCCATATTTCTCAGTATTCAGCAGTATGTAAATCTGATCGTAGGGGGCATTGGCAGCCAGATCGCGGACTTTTTTGTGGTCCATCGTCATGCAATAACGTTCGCTGTCGAAGGTGTAAAAAGAAGAGGATAAAATGGTATGTGGCCAAACCGAATCAGCAGGAATACCTGCCCCGCTTTCCATTGATGGCGCCAGAACTGCCCTGATATTAAACCGGTTGCGATAGGTGCTCAAAGGCTCAAAGGAGAACAGGCTTTGCACGAAATCGCGGCTGTCGTTGATGAATTTTCCCATTTCATTCAGCGTATAGCCATCCGCCAAAAGCACAATATCTACTGCCTTTTCCGGCAATGCATTCACTTCCACCTCAAAAACAGGCCATTGTTCCCTTTGCAGCGGTTTGATAAAATAACTGCCCGGGTCAACCCGCAGGCCAAAAACAGAATCGAACAATCCATTGCGGTTGCGACTGTATAACAACACCTTAACAGGGTTTTTAGGAAATGGAAAAAGCACAGTTTCAGCAAAACTACGCACCACTGTTTTTGCCTCTATGGTGGTTTGCCATTCCCCAAACAGGCTTCCATAGCCCCGGGAATAAATCAATTCATTGGAGGCCTCATCATACACTTCCAAAAAATGTTGCCCATACTTCAGGGTGTCAACCAAATTGGTTTTAGAGCCACCCCAATAAGGTTCGGCGATAATTTCATCCAGCGCATACCATTCGGAAGTGGCTGTGCCGGCATGCACCAGGTCGATACGCAGGCTGCGGTCGTGAAACAAAGAGTCGAATTGTGCCTGGCCGGGAAGGGCAAAAAGCACACAAAATGCAAGCAATATAAAGTATTTCATAAGGAATGGTATTGGCTGGTTAAGCTGCCTGAAAATTTCACCTACAAATATAGCCAAATCCAAATTGATATTGAATATTTTGTAACTAAGCAGTGCTAAAACACATAACAATCTTCATCATTACTTTGTGTGCTTAGCGAAAACGATTTGTGCTGCGCGTGGAATAAGACTTTTAATACAGCCTCTTTTGTTATCTTAGCTATTCCTTGATAAACCTCAAGGAGAAGCCGTATCTTTTTTGATAATAACCAGCCATTTGAAACAAGGCAAAGTCATTGAAAAGAGCGGCGGCATTAGCTGTTGGACCATTATCAGAGCTAGCCCAGAAAAGTGTTTGAGTTTTAGGAGGCCCAAAGATCCCGTGCTCATTGGGATTAGAATCAAGAGTGCCTCTGCCCCCTGCACCTAAGGCATTAAAGCCAAACCAATCTCCTCCTAAGTTGTCTTCTCCGACACCTATGTTTGGTTGCCAGTGCTCCAGTCCTTTGGCTTTTAAAGGGCCCCCTCCGTTGAGTATCCCTATGTCATCAAGTGAGATAAGAAAATGGTGAAGATATAAAAAATCCTCATATGTAGGCAACCTCCAACCAGGAGGGGCTATTCCCCTTGGGTCATTGGCAGCATACCAGTTGTACAGAGCTCCATAGATGTGGTAGTGATTTTCATCGTGCTGGTAGTAGCAAATAGCGCTAGTGGTAGCGTTGTGCCAGTCATCATTTTCTACGATGTAGGTGATAGGGTCGCCATTTTGATAATGAAGGCCTCTAAAATTTTCAGCCAACCAATATTGGTTGCCAATTTTAGCAGCTTTGTAGCCATGTCCTTCATAAACAAAGGCAAGGCTAACGGCACTAGTATCAATTGCCTCCTCTCCTAAGTCATTTTGGGCTCTTAGTGTAAAATAATATATTTGAGCTCTGTTGCTTGGCATCGAGAAATCTAGTCTTACGCTATCACCGTTTATAGCCTCCCAATTAAATACACTCTGATTATGCTCGGTTTCTCCGTATGTTAGTGAGACATTAGTGGGGAGTAGGTTTGAATTAATATAAGCGCTAAAATGAATTTGATCCAAGTCGCTTATATCAATTTCAGTGGAGCAAATTATTGGTGATGTTCCTAAAGTTTTAAAGCTTTTTTGCTGGCCATAGAATGTTCTATCGCCATCTTTTATTGCCAACCTATAATTATACTCCGCTCCCCAGCTCAGGTTGTCAAGTACTACATTTACCTCGACTGGACCCTCTCCTGTAGCTTGTTTTTCCTGAGTCTTATTATTGAGTTGGGATTGCCCCCATTCAAACCAATAATCTACAGGAACTCCTGGGGCCAAATAAATTTGACCATGAACTTGAGCTTGATGAAGCTCAACATCGGTAGCGTTCTTTGTTAAAACAGCGGCATAACTTGTGGCCGTTAAAACATCAGAGAAATAGGTTTCACCATTTAATTTGGCATAGGCCCTGAGATAATATTTTGTTCCAGGCTCTACTCCGAAAACAATATTCAAGGTTCCGTTTGGGGCCGGGCGCTGAGCGTGTGTATCATCGAAGCCAGGATTTTCGTGAAGAGCTAAAAAAGCTCCGCTTTCCTGAGCGTTCTTTGGTACTTCGGCTGTGATTGATATTTGGTCCTGTGTTACAGAGCCAATTTGTGCGGTTACTTGCACAAGAGGAATGGGTGGTTCGTCTTTTTTACAAGACGAGGCTACGCAGCTAATTATCATGATAATTATAACTGCTAAGATTCTTTTCTTTGCCAGTTCGCTATACATAATTAAGTCTTTAAAATTGATTGTTTTAAAGGTGTTTTATCCAAAAAAAAATGATGTGGGAAAAATCAAAATCAATTCATTGGATGCCTCATCATACACTTCCAAAAAATGTTGCCCATACTTCAGGGTGTCAACCAAATTGGCTTTGGAGCCACCCCAATAAGGTTCGGCGATAATTTCATCCAGCGCATACCATTAGGAAGTGGCTGTGCCGGCATGCACTAAATCTATGCGAAGTCCACGATCGAAAAACAAGGAATCGAATTGTGCCTGACCAGAAAGGGCAACGATCAAACAAAAAGCAAGCATTAAAAGGTTTTTCATAGCTATTCGTATTGGCTTGTTAAAAGGTGCTGGAAAATATCATTTACAAATATAACCAAATCCAAATTGATATTAAATATTTTGTAACTAAGCAGTGCTAAAACGCATAACAATCTTCATCATTACTTTGTGTTTCGATACATTGATCAGTTGCAAATTTTTTAATTCCTTTCACATCTCAGCTTAAGTATTATTTTTACATAATGAAACCTTTAAAAAACACCTATGAAAAAAACACTGAAAATTATACTGGCAGTCATCCTCATTCCGGTGCTGGCCTTTGTTGCATTTCTTTTGTACATTACATTGGCTGACTATAAACCAGCAGATATGAAACCCTTGAAAACTATACAACGCAGCAGCCTGCAGATTGAGCCGGATGAGTCCCTGAAATTCATCAGCTGGAACATTGGCTATGCCGGTTTAGGCCGCGAAATGGATTTCTTTTATGACGGTGGGCAAAAAGTGAGGGCAAGCAATGAATTGGCCGATAAATACCTTGAGCATATACTTTCCTTTTTAAAAAATCAACAGTCCATCGATTTTCTGCTTTTGCAAGAAGTTGATTTTGATGCCAAAAGGAGCTATCGAACCAATCAATCAAATTTAATTGCTGACGCATTGCCTGCCTACAATTTTTCAACAGCCATCAATTACAAGGTAAGCTATGTGCCTGTGCCATTGAGCGAACCCATGGGCCGCGTGAAGAGCGGCATCATGCAATTGGGTAAATATATGCCTTCGGCAGAAAACAGGCATGCCTATCCACAGATCCTTCCCTGGCCCGACAGGTTGTTTTTGCTCGACCGTTGCTTTACCGAAAGTCGGTTTGGCTTGCCCAATGGCAAAGAACTTGTGGTCATTAACACACACAACTCGGCCTTTGTTGACCAGCAGGAACTTATGGAGAAGGAGTTGGCTGTGATCAGGTCATTTATGCTAAGGGAATACCAAAAAGGAAACTATGTGGTTGCCGGTGGCGATTGGAATATGAACCCACCCGACTTTAAGCCAACGGAAAACTATAACGGCCACATTTATGCTGCTTCGGCAGTGGCCATTACCAGTGACTATTTACCTGCTGATTGGATTATTGCCTTTGACCCGGCACGTCCTTCCAACCGTCATCTGGACCAGGCGTTTGTTAAAGGGATAACGCCAACCACAACAATCGATTTTTTTATTGTTTCGCCAAATGTTCAGCTGCTTAAGTTTGAAACAATCGACCTGAATTTTGTTGACAGCGACCACAACCCCGTTTCTATTGAAGTCATGCTGAAATAATTCCATCACGGTATTCCCTAAACTTGCAAAAAGCAAAAAAATTGAGTTTTTGCCATCAATTGCTTTTAATGTCTCTTATTCAACCATATATGGATTTTTTTTGCTTTTTGTGAATAATACAGGCTAAATGAATGAGATAATTACACCATTTGGGTCTTTTGTTATTTGTAGCCATATTTTTATAACTTTACGGTCGCACAAGCTAGAGGGTGCAGCAGCATCGCGTGCAACAAACGGTCAGACCAATTAAATGTTTGTATTTCAATTATAAACCAATCAGTTTTGTACACCTTAAAAACAAAAATCGACACCAGTTCTGCTGAATTTATACAGAACAAAGCCAATTTTGAACAACTGCTTCAGCAGTATAAAACGACCATGCGTACCAATACTGCCGGTGGAAATGAGCAGTCGGTTCAGCGGCACAAAGAACGCGGCAAGTTGCTTGCCCGCGAGCGTATCAACCTGTTGATTGATCCCAACACACCCTTTTTGGAGCTTTCGCCATTGGCAGCTTATGAGCTGTACAACAATGGGTTTCCATCGGCAGGAATTGTCACCGGTATCGGGATGGTACAAGGGCACGAAACCGTAATTATTGCAAACGATGCTACTGTAAAAGGTGGCACCTATATGCAATACACCATCAAAAAGCATTTGCGGGCACAAGAAATTGCCATGGAGAACAACCTTCCCTGTGTGTATATGGTTGATTCTGGTGGCGCCTTTTTGCCGGAGCAGGATACTGTTTTTCCTGACCGCGACCATTTTGGACGTTTTTTCTACAACCAGGCACGTATGTCGGCCATGGGGCTGCCCCAGATAGCCATCGTCATGGGCTCGTGCACGGCAGGCGGGGCTTATGTTCCGGCCATGAGTGACGAAACCATTATTGTTAAAAACCAGGGCACTATTTTTCTGGGAGGCCCACCATTGGTAAAAGCCGCCACCGGCGAAGAGGTTACGGCAGAAGAGCTGGGCGGTGCCGATGTGCATACCACCGTTTCAGGTGTAGCCGACCATTTTGCCGAAAACGACACCCATGCCATACAGATTTGCCGCAATATCTTCGAAACACTGAAACCTGCCAGCAAGCAATACCTCGAAACAAGGCGGTCGCAAGAACCACTTTACGACCCAAGGGAGTTGTATGGGCTTGCCCCTGTGGATTTGCGCAAAATTCTCGATCCGCGCGAAATCATCATGCGCATGGTGGATGGCAGTCAGTTTCAGGAGTTCAAAGCACGGTATGCAACCACGGTTGTAACTGGTTTTGCTTATATCATGGGATTCCCTGTGGGAATTATCGCCAATTACGGTGTGCTCTTTTCTGAGTCAGCCCTCAAGGTCACGCACTTTATTGAATTGTGTACCTCGCGCAAAATCCCCCTGGTGTTTTTGCAAAACATAACTGGCTTTATGGTGGGCAAAGATTTTGAACGTGGCGGAATCGCCAAGGATGGCGCCAAAATGGTACATGCTGTTTCCAATGCCAATGTACCCAAGTTCACGATTATTTTCGGCGGCTCATTTGGGGCAGGCAATTATGGTATGGCCGGAAGGGCTTTTGGCCCGCGTTTGCTTTTTATGTGGCCCAATGCCAAAATTTCCGTTATGGGTGGCGAGCAGGCTGCTACCGTATTGGTTACTGTAAAGGAAGACCAATACAAGGCTGCCGGACAAGAAATGCCTGATGCGGAGCGCGATAAATTACGCAATACCATACTTGAAAAATACGAGCGCGAAGGTTCGGCTTATTACAGCACGGCCCGCCTGTGGGACGATGGCATTATCGACCCCGTTGACACCCGCAAGGTACTGGCAATGGGCATTGCAGCATCCATAAACAAACCTTTCCCCGAACAGCAGTTTGGTGTATTCAGAATGTAAGGCATATGCAAAATTTTCAATCCATAACTGTTCAACAAGTAAATCAAACGGCCACCATCTGGCTGAACAGGCCCGAAAAGCACAATGCCCTGAACCCACTGATGATTGCTGAACTTACTGAAGCCTTCAAGCGCTTATCTGCAGAAACAAACACCCGGATAATCGTGATGCGTGGCAAAGGCAAATCCTTTTGTGCAGGTGCCGACCTCAATTATATGAAAGAGATTGCAGGCTTTGGCGAAAAAGAAAACTATGCAGACGCCATGCAGCTGGCCACTTTGTTCGAAACCATTTACAGCAGCCCAAAACCGCTAATTGCTTTGGTACACGGGGCTGTGTATGGCGGTGCCAACGGCCTTTCGGCAGCATGCGATATCGTATTGGCCGAAAAGGAAACCGTATTTGCCTTTAGTGAAGTGAAACTTGGCATTAGCCCTGCAACTATTTCACCCTATGTGATACGCCGTTGCGGAGGCGCGGCAGCTCGCGAACTGATGCTTACAGGCCGGCGTTTCTCAGCTGAGGAGGCCGCACGCTTTCTGTTGGTGAACAAAATAGTTGAGCATCAGGAAATGGAGGAAACCCTTCAGTCATATGTTAAAGAACTGCTCGCGGCAGCCCCGGAAGCCCTTGCCCAATGCAAAAAACTGATTCACGATGTGAATAGCCAGAAAAAGCAGGGCTCCGAACTGATGGCAGAAACAGCCCACCTGATCGCCAGTCAACGTGCATCAGCCGAAGGACAGGAAGGTATTGCTGCATTTTTTGAGAAACGTAAACCAAACTGGAATTGCTAATGACTACAAAAAACATACAAAAGGTATTGATTGCCAACAGGGGCGAAATAGCTGTTCGTATTATCCGCACCCTGAACAAACTTGGCATGGAAGCCGTTTCGGTATTTGCTGCCCCCGATGCCAGCGCCCTGCATGTGGAAATGGCTGATGAAGCCTATACCTTAGGGGACGGGGATTTGACCAGCACATACCTGGATGTTGACAAAATTATCCGCATTGCCAAAAAAGCCAAAGTGGATGCCATCCATCCCGGTTATGGATTCCTGTCGGAAAATCCGGTGCTGGTGAAGGCATGCGAAGAAAACAATATCGCTTTTATAGGGCCCGATGCCCGTAGTATGCAGCTGATGGGCAATAAAATAGCTGCGCGGAAATTTGCTATTGAAAATGGGTTGCCAGTTACAAAAGGCCTTACGGGTACAACCGAAGAAATCCTGAAAGCTGCCGGCACGCTCCCTTTCCCCGTTTTGGTGAAAGCTGCTGCCGGAGGCGGCGGAAAAGGCATGCGCATCGTGGAACAAGAAAGTGAGCTGGCCAACATACTGGAAACCACTTCGCGTGAAGCCAAAAATTACTTTGGGGACGGAACCGTTTACATCGAGCAATTTATTGAAGACCCCCGCCACATCGAGGTGCAGGTATTGGGCGATCAGCAAGGAAATGTAATCCATCTTTTTGAACGTGAATGTACGATACAAAGGCGTTACCAAAAAATAATTGAAGAATCGCCTTCGCCAACCCTCACCCCTGAAATAAGGCACGAAATGGGCGCAGCAGCCGTAAACCTATGCAAAGCCATTGGCTATCGCAGTGCCGGCACCATTGAGTTCTTGGTGGATAAGGACCTTCATTTTTATTTCCTGGAGATGAACACCCGCATTCAGGTAGAACATCCTGTTACGGAAATGGTTACGGGCATTGACTTGGTTGAGCAGCAAATCAAGATTGCGCAAGGGCAGGTTTTAGATATTAAACAAGAGCAGGTGCAGCAAAACGGGCATGCTATTGAGTGCCGAATTTATGCCGAAGACCCTGCCAACAACTTTATGCCTTCGCCGGGCAAATTGCACCTGTATCTTGAACCTGAGCACCCACATCTGCGCATCGACAGCAGCATGGACGATGCCACCGAAGTGCTTAGCTTTTACGACCCCATGATCAGTAAACTGATTGCGTGGGGCAATGACCGGACGCAAGCCTTACAACTTGCATATGAAGCACTTGGTGATTATGTCCTTTTAGGAATCAAAACCAATATTACCTATCTGAGGCAAGTATTAAACCATCCGCATTTTGTTGCCAACCAAATCAATACTGGTTTTTGTGATGCCTATACCGCCGCATTGACGGAAGCTATCTCCACAGATAAAAACAAGATTTCCCCAACTGCACTCTTAGCTGCATTGCTGATGCACAGCTTGCAACAGTCTTACAATATGTTTGTTACCAATATTTGGGAAGAAATTGGCTTTTGGCGCCACACCATGCGCTTCGCTGTTGGCCTTGATGATGCGGAATATCAGGTAGAAATTATTCATTTTGATAACAGGCAACTGCATCTATTGGTTGATGGAAATGACATGCAATTGCAGCTAATTGATTCTGATTACAGCAGCATTACTGTTGATTTGGGTGAACAAGTTATCCGGGTGTTTGTTTCAGAAGATGAAGCAGGTCGGGCCAGCGGCAGTTATAATGGCCACACCTTTAGTTTCAAGCGGATGGATTTGCTTGGCAGCTACGACAGCCACGAAAACACAGCATCAGCAGATGAGGCCGGCAGCTTGTTTGCCCCCATGCCCGGCAAGGTAATCAAGGTGAACGTAAAAGCCGGTGAAACAGTCAAACGGGGCACGGTGCTGCTGGTGGTGGAAGCCATGAAAATGGAAAACAACATTGTTGCACAAGTGCCTTCGTTGGTTGAGGAAGTCAGTGTGAAAGCCGGCGATATGGTAGATACCAAAACCCAATTAATTCACCTGAAGGAAATTGAATGATGATTCCGTAAATTGCTGTTGGGATAAATAACCTAAAAAAAATTAAGCCATGAATTACGATCTATCAGAAGTACACAATATGATTCGCGAGACGGTAAGGGAGTTTGCCGAACGCGAGATTAAACCTGTTGCCCAGGAATTGGATGAAAAGGCCGAGTTTTCGCTTCACCTTACCAAACGAATGGGCGAATTGGGGCTTTTTGGCATGTATTTGCCTGAGAAATATGGCGGACAGGACTTGGATACCTTATCCTATATTATCGCTGTTGAGGAGCTGGCGCGCATTGACGGCTCACAAGCAGCTACTTTGGCCGCACACAATTCACTGGGTATTGGCCCTATCTATTATTATGGTACTGA
>CAYTUA010000165.1:0-2856 GCA_964440855.1 uncultured Lentimicrobiaceae bacterium | reverse complement strand
AGCCATAGCCGGGCGGCGGCTTTGGGCATGTAGATGGAAGGTTTCCATGAATCCGGCCATATTTCCTGACCATCTTCATAAGTTGGCATATCTGCTTTGTAATAATAACCGGGAACGTCTTCATGCACCCCGCGGCTATCAATACAAAAAGTTTCCCGCACCCATAGCAGGTCGCCGGGCTTACCGAAGGGTGAAACTATTTCAGGCCATAATCCATCTTCATCTTCGATGTAAGCCTTCCCATCTTCAATGTCGTGCCGCCACTTGCACTTGAATTTTCGGCGGGTTTGCGTTTTCCGGCCTTCGAGTATGGCCTGCACCATTTCCGTACTGAATATAATTGGTGATTCTTTCATTTGTTTTCCTCCGTATTTATGATTGCACTCAGGTCGTTGTGGGTGGTTTTGGTGATTTTGAAGCCTTTTTCATTGTGATCTGGTCGTGTTCTGGCAGCGGGGGGAACGGATATTTTGTATAATCTTCCATATTTTAAATTGTTTGAGATGAATGTTTTTTATGAAACTCGCGCCATGCTTCGTTTTCGAGCAGGCGGTCGGGTATTTGGGTGATGTCGAATTTTTGATTGAAGCGTACATCCTCAACCAGTGCGCCGATGTCTTTAGCCATCCATGCCGGCAGGTCGTTTATGCCGTGAATGAAACAGATGGCTTCCAGTTTGATGATCGTGTTCTTCAGTTTGGTGAGTTGCCGGATGCTGCGCTCGCAGTCGTCCTGCAGCATTTCGCACTGGCTTTCGTAATCGCTGACGATCTTTTGCCAGCGATCAATGAATTGCTCTTTCATCTGCACAATCTTGGGATTTGCATTTTTCCCCTGGGCATAGCGTTTCAGGTCGTTGTGCATCTGCACCAGCATTTTATCGGCTGTTAAAGTTTCCATTGTCTTGTCAATTGATTGATTAAGTAATTGGTGCGGCTGAGTTCTTCGGTGTACCAGATGGTGGCTCCTTCGGCAATCAGGTTTTGTTTGTTTGCATGAAGATAGCTGATGTAAGCCTTGTACGCGTGAATCTTTGTTAGCTTTATTTCGCGTCTGGTTAATCTTTCATCCGGCATTTTTTCAGCGTTTCTCTGTAAATCTTTTTGTTTTCATCACGCATGCTGAAAAAGCATCTATGCAGGTTGACCAGGGACCAGATGCCCAGGCCGAGCATTACCACTATGAGAATGATATAACTTAGCATAACACCTCCTTTCTTTTTTTTGGTTTACCGGCATTATACATATCATGCCGGTTTATTTTGCAGTTCCACCGCCAATAGGCGTAATTCATGGCTTCGTACCATGTTTCGGCTTTTACGGGGATCGTATCGCCCGTGATCGTGTTGCCGACCAAAAAGTTTCTTTTGTCCATCATGATAAAAAATTTTGAAGTGAATAAAAAAGGGGCGGCGCCAAACCCCTTGCTCTTAACTAAATTCTCACCTAACAATGAAAAGAACTACCGGCGCCATTTGTGAACGGGGCAGGATTCGAACCTGCAAGTTTTTCGTATGATGTCGAAAACACCTCGTAAGGCTAAAACTCCATGCGTCTTCCAGTTCCGCCACCCGTTCAAATTGCGAAGCAACGCGGGCAGGAAAAAATGAATATAAACCTGCCCGGTTAGCTTCGCATCAATCAACCAAATAATAAATAATGAACTCGCCGTCTTTCCGGCTGTCAGTCTTTGCTAAGCATTCGCACTTAGGTATTACAGGTTATCAGGACCCACACCCGGAAGCGCTTTCACGGAAAACCAGCGCCGCTATGCTCAGCCCGTTGCAGGATTTTCACCCCACTCCCCGACCAGGGCAGCGATTTATGCCGGGTGGATTGAAAGGAGGCCCATGGGGGCCATTGAAAAAGACAAAAATTGACATTATATAAATCTTGTGGTATTCTTAAATCGGTAGTCAACAAATATATCCTGCACTAAGTCTGGCTTTAGTTCATTGGGGTTGATCTTATGAACGTTCAAGGCAATTGATACCATTGTGCGGATCATTTGCTTTGCCAGTTTATCAGGGTCTTTTACCAGTGATTGGATGAAGCTGTTACGCTGGTTGAGTGTAATTTTTAGCGAGTTGGCTTTTTGTACACTCAGGTATTGCCATTCAGGAAGGCCATCGGTAGCAATGTGAATATCCAAATATGGTATTTTACGATTGCCACCTCTTTCACTTACTTTGCCATAGTTATCTTCGTTTACCTTTTCGGCTTCTATGCGTTCGCGTTCGGTGCCTACCGGCTTTACTCCTCCGGTTTCGTTTTCGCGGGGATTGCGTTTTTCTTTGCCAACTTTAGCCTTCAAACCAAATTCATCAGCCATCTCTTTTGCTATTTCATCGAGAAATTCGGCGGTGGTATGTTTGTAGATTTTGGTTTGCCAGCGGTCAATAATGTTCTGGAAAGCGAAATCGAAGATGTCGGCAATATTGAGGATTGCCCGCTTGTTTTTATCAATCTTCCAGTTCTCTTTGGTATTGTGTAAGCCGATGGAAACAAACAATCCATCACGTGCAGAAATATCATCCACCACAGTGGTTTGTGCATAGTTGAAGTATCGGCCTGTATCTTTGCTGTAAATGTAGAAGCCTGATTTGTGGTTGTTGCGCAGCGATTTATCAAGGATGCCTATTTCGAGATCGTAGCGTTTGCCCCCAACAAAACAGTGTTCTTTTATCTCACTTTCTTTGAAAACCGGATCGGGTAAGGGAATGTATTCATTTCCATCAACCATGATTATTTTTAGTTTTCCGGCTTTTATGATACGGTCGTAATACCTGAAACTTCTTCTGGTAGGTATGGGGGGCGCTGGTTCGTTATCAGCGTAAAATATGGTGATGCTGGTTCC
>CAYTUA010000164.1:0-4120 GCA_964440855.1 uncultured Lentimicrobiaceae bacterium | reverse complement strand
GCCCCTTGTTGATAACCTGGCCTTTTGCCTCGACCTTCATATCCAGGCTGGCGCTACACTAACGCTAAGCGGAAATGATGCCTTACTGCGCATTAACGGAGATTTGACATTGCGTGGCGAATTCCTGATACCGGAAGGTGCAGGAAACGAACTTGCAAGGCTCGAAGTGCTCCGCGAAACAGATGTATTGTGCGAAAAAACGAAAATCCTGCCCGGCGGGACCTACCACGGACAAGTGCTGGTTGATGCCACAGGGGCTACACACATTTTGAATATGGCTGGTGATGCCATTTTCTTTGATGGCCTGGGTTTCCCCAACAACTCTAGCACAAGGGGTAAATTCGAAATTGGCAGCAACCACCTTGAATTGCATGGTACAATTGCCGGAAATGCCAATAAACTATATAGTAACGTCAATTCGAGCCTAAGCCTTGCCGGCGAACCACCCGTGCAAGTGCCGCTTTCGAGTAATGTGCGCAACCTGAATAACCTGACCATTAACAACGGACAGGGGGCACGATTGAGCAACACCTCGCTGCAGGTGTTTGGCGCATTAAACCTGCTCAGTGGCAATTTTGTTATTCAAACCGCAGGAGGGGGCGCTGCCGGCCTTACGCTTCACAACTCCCCTGCCGGCAACGGAAACCTGTTGGTTACCAATAACCAATCAACCATAACGGTCGCAGGAAACAATCAAAACATTGAATTGCCATCAGGCATGGCAACAGCTGCCCAATTGGTGGTTACGAATCCGCATGGGGCCAGTTTGAACAACAATCTGCATATTACGGATTTCTTTTATGCCGAAGGGCAAATCAACCCAAACGGATTTCAGGCAAGCTATGGGCCGAACTGCATGTTTTGGGCAATTGCAGATATGGAAATAAGCGAAGGGCTTTTTGATGCTGATAACCCTCCCATACAAATATATGCGCAACCGGGAGTTCAACTTCAATTCAATACCACAGGCCACATTGACGACTTGCTGATTGGTGGTTTTGCTGCTATGTCGCACGGGGGAGGCGATCAGGAAACGATTGCCGCAGAAATGCAAAGCAATCGAAACGAAACTGTTTTCAGCATTGGGCCCCAAAGCGGGATTGCTGTAAACAACAATTTGGTTATGAACGGCTTGTTAGAGTTAAGGTCGGATATCAGCGGCAATGCGGCTTTCATCAACAATACAGCCAACCAGGAGATTAATGCCAGGATAGAAACCTACCTTACCGATGGCAAATGGCATTTTGTGTCGCCACCGGTGCAGGGTGCAACAGCTTCGTCATTTTATATGGATGGAGGCTCATCGGTTTGGATGACAGAATACAACGAACAAACAGGCAACTGGGACTATATTGAATCGCTTGACCATCCTCTGATACCGGGCAAAGGCTATTCAGTATGGGTTGACACTGGCCGTGCAGCTGAAACAGCCGTTTACGAAGGCTTGCTGAACCATGGTAACCATTTAGTAAACCTTTCCTATAGTGGTGTTGATCAGGGATGGAACCTGGTTGGAAATCCTTTCCCAAGTCCACTGGACTGGGATATCGGAAACTGGAACCACAACAACACAACCGGTATCATTTACATTTGGAACGATGGCAATTACCTATCCCGCAACCAGGCTGCTGCCGGAACACTTTCAAATGGTATTATTCCAACAGGCCAGGGCTTCTTTATACAAGCAACCGGTCCTGCAGCATCTTTAACCATGCCAGCCAACGCCAGGGTGCTTGATGAACAACCATTTTATAAAAACTCGGTTGTTTATACTGATGCATTGGATATCACCGTCGGCATTGGAGGAAAAACAGATAAAACATGGATCGGGTTCGATCAGGTTGCAACAAACGGCATAGATGTAGGCCTCGATGCCCAAAGACTTGATGGCAATGACAATATGCCAAAATTATACACCAAAATCGGTGATAAATATATGTCAATAAACATAATGGATAAACTCGAAACCAGTTATTCAGTTCCCTTGTTCTTCCATGCAGCTATAGCAGGCACTCACACCATTCAATTCGATTTTGCAGAGAGTTTTGAAAACACAAAAATCATTCTCGATGACCTATTAACAGGCAACCAAATTCTATTGCAAGAGAATGACCTGTACGAATTTGAGGGCCATCCCTGGGATGAAGAAAGAAGATTCCTGCTGACTTTCGAGCGGATTGCAGCAGCGCTAAGTGAGGACAAACCGGCGCAAACCCCGCTTTTTTCAATCACAAACACCAATGGTACGCTCAATATTGCTGCGAACGAATTCCAGTGTCAGAGAAAACATTTTCAACTCTTCAGCCTGAATGGCCAACTGCTTTATGAGGCTGCCTTCACCAACAATCATTACCAGGTGGATGCTTCCGGTTTTGCCGGTCAGGTATTATTGGTGAAGCTTTTGACAAAGGAAGCAACAAAAGTGATGAAAGTCAAAATTGATTAATACCTGACTTTAGAGGTAAATCCAAATATACATAGCATCCGCCACTTTTACAAAGTAGGCTACCACTTATAAAGTTTGCCTTGATGAGGTTTGTTACAGCTCCTACATTTGCCACGAAATCAATCATTAAATTAAAAAACATGAAATCTAAAATTACACTTATCCACTCCATTGGCTATTTGATCTTCATTTCATTGCTGCCTTTGATTTTGCCGGCAGCAGAGATGCAAAGGGCCATAAAACAGTCAGTCAGGTCTGATTACTTTATCCAAAACAAAGGCCAATGGCCTGAAACGGTGCATTACCTCAGCCGGACAAACGGCTTAAACACTTGGATTACAAATACTGGTGTGCTGTATGACCATTACCAAATCACTCTGCATCAAGGAAAAAGCAACTTCACTATGCCGGGTGACATGGAATCCTTTAGCGTAAAAGGGCATGTAATCAACATGCAGTTCCTCGATGCCAACAATGAGCCATTTGCACAGGGGCTTGACAAAAAGGCAGGATACTATAACTACCTCATTGGCAATGACCCATCCTTATGGGCTACCGAAGCAGAACGTTTCGGCAGTGTAATGCTTGATCATGTTTATGAAAATATTGGGCTGCACTATTATTATGATAATGGAATGCTGCGCTATGATTTTCATGTGGAGGCCGGTGCGGACATAAGCCAGATTCGCATGCAACTGAGCGGACATGATAGCATGCGCGTAAACAGCGAAGGCGAACTCGAAATAACAACTGCCATCGGTAAGGTAACACATGGCAAGCTCTATGCTTACCAAACAGTAAATGACCTCGAAATTGAGGTGGAGTGCCGGTTTACTGAAGCAGAAAATGGTGTACTGGGTATGGAATTGGGAAATTATGACCATTCCCTACCTGTAGTCATCGATCCATTGGTGTATTCAACCTATTTGGGTGGCGGCGACCTTGACGAGGGACGCGCCATTAAAGTTGGTCAGGATGGCTCCGTTTTTGCAGGAGGCCAAACAACATCGACAAACTTCCCTACAACGGTTGGCGCCTATGATGTTGTTCATGGCAGTGACATGTTTTATGACATTTTCGTCAGCAAGCTCAATGCCGAAGGTGACGGTTTAGTTTACTCCACATTTATTGGTGGGTTCCGCAGCGAGTGGCTCACTGATATGGCCATTGACAATGCGGGAAATGTATTCATTGCCGGATATACATCCACCTTGAATGATGACAATCCGACTTTCCCGACCACAGCAGGCGTATTTCAACCAAATCACAACGGAGGTGCTGACGGTGTTGTCATCAAACTGAACAGCACTGGCACAAACCTTTTGTATTCAACAAGGTATGGTGGCATTGGAAACGACTGGCCACGAGCCATATCCATTGATGGCGACGGGAATGCATATATAACTGGTGAAACTGCCAGTGGTGAAAATTTTCCAACCACTGCAGGAGCTTATCAAACTGTTCCGGGAGGGCTTAATGAAGCTTTTGTTGCAAAAATCAACCCGGATGCCACACAATTGCTTTACTCAACCTTCTTGGGCGGTTCGCGCAATGATGGTGGCTATGGTATTGCTATTGATGGAGATGGCAATGCCTATGTAGCTGGTAAAGGTGGCCTTGGATTTCCAACAACTGCCGGGGCTTTCCAACACGCCAAAGCACTTAACCAAAACT
>CAYTUA010000163.1:0-3483 GCA_964440855.1 uncultured Lentimicrobiaceae bacterium | reverse complement strand
GGCCTTATCAGGGCTCAGCCGAGCGTATGCCCATTGTTCAGCTTACTGATATGGAGCGCAGGGGTTTGCGCAATGCTGGCTGGGCGCTTTTGGTGACCCTGATTTTACTGGCCATTACGGTGATACCTGAAAATGGAATATTCCGCGATCCGGATACGGGCGATGTGTTGCACTCACCTTTTTTCCGTGGTATCATTATCGGTATTCTGCTCATGTTCTTTTTTCCGGGATTGGCTTATGGTATTACAGTAGGAACCATCAAAAACGATAAGGACGTTGCCGGCCATTTGAGCAAATCCATGAGCACCATGGGCAGCTATATTGTTTTGGTGTTTTTTGCCGCGCAGTTTGTTTACTTTTTCAACTACAGTAATTTGGGGATTATTTTCGCCATCAAAGGGGCCAACACCTTACAAAGTATTGGCCTGACAGGCATTCCGCTTATTGTTGGGTTCGTTATGCTTTCGGCATTTATCAATATGTTTATGGGCAGTGCTTCCGCCAAATGGGCCATTATGGCACCGGTGTTTATTCCCATGTTGATGTTGATTGACCCTCCCTATCATCCGGGATTGACGCAGGCCGCTTTCCGCATTGGTGATTCTTTTACCAACCTGATTACGCCCATGATGAGCTATTTTGCCCTGATTGTCACCTTTGCCGAAAAGTATGACAAGCGCTATGGGATAGGCACCATTATTTCAACAATGCTGCCTTATACCATCTTTCTGGGGATTTTTTGGACTGCATTGCTCGTCGTTTGGATGCTTTTAGGCCTGCCATTGGGACCTGACGGGCCGATACATATTCCAGTACCATAGCTGTTTAAAGCAGTTTTGAAATAACTAGATCATTTGGTGAACTTTGAAAAGTTCAAAGATTACAATGAATACAATACAGTTCAAACATTCACCATTTTTGAAAGTAGCCATTGTCATTTTGGTGGCGCTGGCCTTCCGGATTTTTGTAAGTTGTACGCCACCTGCTCCAATCAAAATGGATTATAATATGGCAGCAGTTACAGGTATTGATAACAGTGGCAGGTATATGCCACAATACCAAAACACGGATACGATGCACTTTGATGCTGTGGCTTTTAACCTGGTGTTGTACGACTCAGCATTTCATTACCACGTACTCACTCACAATAGCCCAAATTACTTTTTTGCCTTTTCCAAGGCAAATGCCTTGTCTGTTGCAGAGAATTTTGTGCCGGTAAACAAGGTGAACCAATTGAAAATTACAACGCTGTTTGATATTGACAACAACACAAAGGCAGGCAGTGATGTCACAGATATGATGCTATGTGCAGCAAATGATTTCGAATTGTACAAAGAGTTGGATTATGCAATTTCCAGGTTAAATGGGGAGCAATTTGAGCCGAAGGGAACTGTTCAGTTTGTGTTTCCAATGCCGGTTCTTAACACAATGGCTGCTTTTGCAATTGACATTTTGCTCGACAATGGCAAAGAAATCAGTTGCGTTTCAGCAACCTTCACCATCACATCCCCCTAACTGATGAAACAACTGATAGCTTTGCTGTTTTTAATGGCGAGCGCAAGTGTATTGGCTCAAAATCAAAAAGTTGGCAATAGTGTGTTTTCATTTGCTGTGAGTGGCGCCAAGTTGAACGTACAGAAATTCCCTGTTGGCAAGGATTTGGATTTTCTCAATTACATAGATTCCGAAACAGCTTATTTTGTAGATTATGAAATTGTGAAAATTGGATATAAGTTCACTTTGAACCCGAAAACCAGCATGGATATCAGGGTTTTGGTAATGAGTGACCTGCTGCCGGATAATTTTGATATAGCTGTTTATCACCATATGAATGGGTTTCTAAGTGTGGGTGCGGGGGCCATGCTTTACAAAAACTACATCTCTTATTTTGAACAATTTCTGATAGACAAAAATCCTGATTATTTCCTTGTTGATGAAAACGAGAAACAATGGAGACAATATGATCTTGGCTTTTACCTTACACCCGTTTTTATGCCCATAAACACCGAAAACTTTAGGGCCACCTTTAAAATGGATGTGGGATTGTCCTCTTTCCTGCGGGAAGCAGCGGTTTTTTATTTGAAAAAGAAACTTTCCAATGAGCGACAACTTCATCATTATGCAACTAAACTGGCATTCCAACCATACATAAACCCAAAACTAGATGCAAGTTTGGTTGTTGTTAAAGTAAATAAAGCGGCAATAGGTGTCATGGCGGGGGCGAACTTTTTCTATGCAAAAAGACGTGTCAATTATGAAAGGGCCATACAAACATGGACAATGGATAATGAGGTTTCGGATTTGGTGAAAACACCGAAACATGCATTCAGCAGGTTTGAGATGGATTTGGGATTGTTTGTAAAATGGTAAAAGCCCTTTTGCTTTGCTTGCGGCCAATAGAAAAGTGTTTATATTCGTTGCGTTTTTTAAAATCTTATTTTGATGATCAAATTGCAGTATTCTGTTTTGTTTACATTCTTTCTGTTTTTCATTGGCATCAACAGCATTCAGGCACAGGCTGCTGCACGCTTTGAGGATGAGGATTTCCAGAGCAAATGGGTTTTTGGTGGTGGTTTTGGAATGGGTTTTTCCACTTATGGAAGCAGTATTCAGCTGGCACCAACCATAGGCTACCGTGCCACACCAAAACTGGAAGCAGGGGTGAGGTTGCTATATAACTTTTACAGCGTCAAGCAATTTGGAATCAGGTTAAATTCGCACAGCTATGGTGGCGGGCCTTATGCGAATTATGCCATTTACAGGGGGCTGTTTGCCCATGCTGAATATGAACTTTTGAGTTTTGAGGGGTTCTTTATTAACAATGCAAGCCAACAAATAGATAAGCTCGAAAGGATGCAAATAAGCAGTTTGTTTGTGGGTGGTGGCTACCGCCAATATTTTTCAGCAAATTCTTATGGCGTTTTCATGCTGCTTTATAATCTGAACGAGTCTTTAAATTCGCCCTATTCAAACCCGCTGTTTCGGATTGGATTCGGTTTTGGGTTTTAAAGACTGCCATTAAAATCACGGTCAAATCTTTCCCAATCTATTGATTTGTAAGCATCCGTGCCATAATAATGGAGCACAGGCTCAAATTTGGCAGCTGGAAAAAACCCCGGAACAACGGTGATGCCGTTCATCATTTCATTCAGGTAGACCACCGAAGGGAACGACATTTTTCCCTGCATCAAAGCTTTCGCCAGTTCATGGTATTGCCGTTTTTGGCCTGGGTTGTGGTTGACAAAACTTCTACCTTTAAAATAGAGTGTATCAGCACTTTCGGCATCAAATTTTACAGCATAATAATGGGTGTTGATATAATCAATTATGGCCGGATTGCTGAAGGTTTCGCGATCCATCCGTTTGCACCAGCCACACCAGTCAGTAAACATATACACGAGTATTTTCTTTTGCTCAGAGGCAAGTTTAGTTTCGGCTTGCTCCAGTGTCAGCCAGTTTATTGATTCCTGTGCAATGCTTAGC
>CAYTUA010000162.1:0-4124 GCA_964440855.1 uncultured Lentimicrobiaceae bacterium | reverse complement strand
ACAGAAGAGGCCTGATATTTTTAATAAAAAGCGTGCCTAAGCCAATTTGGCAGCAAAAATGGCTGTTTTCGACTTGAGGTTGCCGGCTTTGTTTTTGTGGATAATGCCACGTTTGGCAAGCTTGTCGATCATGGCATGCAACTTTGGCATTTCTTTCGTTGCAGTTTCTTTTTCGGTAAGCGACCTGAATTTCTTCAAAACTGTGCGCATGCTTTTTGCATAATACCTGTTGTGCAGCCTCTTTGCATTGGTTTGGCGGATTCTTTTGATGGATGATTTGTGGTTTGCCATATTTATTGTCTTAGGGTTATCCGATTATCATTTTGGGCTGCAAAAGTAAGCATATTTTCTAAAATACAAAATCTTAATTTTTAAATTTATTCTGTACGTATGGCCAATCATTGCCAATAGCTTACTAAAAGCATTTTGTTTATTGAAGATTTTTTCTGAAATTTACGGCAAAATTACATCTTTATGGGAAAAGTTTCACGGAATAATATGGCAGTTAACCTGAATCTGAATGTCAGGGGCTTGGAGCAATCCAGCACATTGGCTATTAATGAACGAAGTCATCAATTGATTTTGGAAGGCCGGACCATCCACAAATTTGGTTTGGGGCAGTCCCCTTTTCCGGTGCCTGAGCCTGTTGTGGAGGCCTTGCGCCGCAATGCCCACCAAAAAGATTATCTGCCCGTGAAAGGTTTATTGGCCCTTCGTGAGGCCATAACTGGATTCAACTACAGGCATCAGCGTATACAATCTACTGCCGACGATATTTTAATCGGTCCTGGTTCCAAGGAACTTATCTTTATTTTACAACTGGTGTATTATGGCGACCTGATTATACCTACACCAAGCTGGGTTTCTTATTTTCCGCAAGCCCGGATTATTGGCAGGCATGTGCATTGGGTGCCTACAAGTGCGCAGGATGGCTATCGACTCAGCCCCGAAAAGTTAGATATGATTTGCCGTACCGACCCCAACAGGCCGCGCGTAGTCATCCTTAATTATCCTTCAAACCCAACAGGCTGCACCTATCCCACAGATAAATTGAAGCAGTTGGCTGCTGTAGCACGCAAATATGGCGTGGTGATGGTATCCGACGAAATTTATGGCATGATCCACCACCAGGGACAGCATGTATCAATAGCCAGGTTTTATCCTGAGGGCACCATTATCAGCAGTGGATTGAGCAAATGGTGCGGGGCAGGAGGGTGGCGTCTGGGTACTTTTACCTTCCCAAAGGAATTGCGTTGGCTGCACAATGCCATGGCCATCGTTGCCAGTGAAACCTATACCTCCACTTCAGCTCCTATTCAACATGCGGCTGTCACAGCATTTGAGGGAAGTGCCTATATCGATGACTATCTCGACAAATCACGGAGGGTATTGCGGTATCTTGCAAAAATCATCCGGCAAAAACTCACTGCTGCCTTTATTGAAGTGCCGGCACCCAACGGTGGTTTTTATTTGTTTCCCAACTTCGACCATTACAGGGAAAAACTGGCACGCAAAGGCATCTTGACTTCTGTTGAGTTATGCGAACATCTGCTTGAGGATACAGGTGTGGCCCTGCTACCCGGCATTGATTTCGGCCACCAGCCCGAGGAGTTGCTTGCCCGCATGGCCTATGTTGATTTTAACGGTCAGGCTGTGCTCGAAAAGGTGGAAAGCGAATATGCCGATAAAAAGTTGACGGAAGATTTTATTCGCATGAGCTGTCCCTCCATTTGGGAAGGAACCAACAAGCTGGTATCGTGGTTTAATGATTTGTAAATAAGCGACTTACATTAGTCTTCTGGTTTCAATTGTTATTATAAGCCGCTTGCCAGAATAATGGATCATTTATCTTTATAATGACCCCAGAAAGAAAGGATGAAAATGATAACCTTATCATTTTCAATTCTATAAATTAAACGGTGTTTGTCCGTAATTCTTCTGGACCAGGTAGGTTTTTCATAATATTTCAACTTTTCAGGCTTGCCGGTTCCTGTAGTTGGATGCTCGCGCAATTCGTTTAGAAGTTTGTCAATTTTGAGAAGGACTTTCAAGTCTCCGGATTTCTTATGCCTTTCTATATCATTGATGGCCTCAAAAGTCAGTTCAAGGGTGTAGTTCATAATCCAAGCAATGCTTTTTGATCATTTTTGGATATCTTTTTCGTTTGACCAGCATGGGCCTGTTCGATTGATTTGTCGATTTTTGCTTTAAACTCAAGTTCAGTCATGGCTATTTCATGATCAGATTTATTGAGTGAAAAACTGACTTTCAATTCTTCCAGGAGGGACTTGAGCAATGTTGCCTGCTTTTTGTCCTTAGGGTATATTGTTATGCTTTCCATAAAATATTTCATTAATGGCTTTTACAAAAATAGGTGTTTTATTCCATGAGCCGGTTTAATAAACATGAAATTTTAGGTTCCTCCAAAATTCTAATAAACATGCACCAGTTTTTTTGTTTCAAAAAAATCTTCATCAAACCAGTCGGAAAGATTCAATGTCTTGGTTGACAGGTTTTTTGGCACTGCATTGAGTTCAGCGCTCAAATCGCCCCCTTTCAGGTAAATAATGCCATTGGCCTTGTTACATTTGCTATTGCCATCGATTTTGCCTGCCGACCATTTAACAAAGTCAGGCAGGGCGGTTACGGCCCGGCTGATGATAAAGTCGAAGCGGCCCTCAACTTGTTCGATGCGTTGCTGAACTGCCTGCACATTTAAGAGCTCCAGCGATTCCGCGATGTTTTCCACCACTTTGATCTTTTTCCCGATACTGTCAACCAATAAAAAACGGACTTCAGGAAACAAAATTGCCAACGGAATGCCGGGGAAACCGCCTCCTGTGCCTGCATCCATTAGTTTGCATCCAGGAACAGGCTTAACGAATTTGGCAATGGCCAGGCTGTGCAATACGTGCCGCTCATAAAAATGGTCCATATCCTTGCGCGAAATCAGGTTGATTTTGCTGTTCCAGTCGGAATACAGGGGCAAAAGGGCTTCGAATTGCTCCTTTTGCTTGTTGTTGAGGTGGTTAAAGTATTTTAAAATTAGATCCATGGTCTCGTTAATTGAAAGGTAAAGATATGAAAGGTTTGGGATTGCAGCTTGCGTCACTAAATGTTGTGATGCCCAAGCAAGACATGGTGAGGTGGAGCGAAGATGACACCTTTTCCAACCCTTAGATCAATAAATGATTGACATTATACACTGGATTTTTTTGTTAATTTAACGGCAGATACCTATATTATTGTCAAACAATTCTAAACCCGATTGCAATAGCTCTGATAACAATGCGTTGTGAATAAGTTGCAATCTGATTGGTTTGCCATCATTGGCGATAGCGTAAATTTGTACAATTAATTTCATCTTTTTAGAATTGAGCATGCGGTACCTGCTGATCTTTAACTTGTTTCTGTTTTTTTTAACAACAGGCTTTTCGGCAATGGCGCAGGACCGTATGAGCAACGAAGCCTATATAGAGCGGTTTAAGGATATTTCCATGGAAAAAATGCGGGAATATAAAATTCCTGCTTCCATCACGCTGGCGCAGGGCATCCTCGAATCGGGGAGTGGCAACAGCAACCTGGCAAAAAAAGCAAACAACCACTTTGGTATTAAATGCCACGGGTGGAAAGGCCGTACTTTTTATATGGATGATGATGAAAAGAACGAATGCTTCAGGGCTTATCGAAAGCCGGAAGAATCCTACCACGACCATTCCCTGTTTCTTACTTCAAGGCCGCGCTACAGCTCCCTTTTTCAGCTGGACATTATGGACTACAAAGCCTGGTCTCATGGGTTGAGCAAAGCCGGCTATGCCACCAACCCACGCTATCCCGAATTGCTGATCAGGATTATTGAGCGGAACGAGCTTTACCTTTATGACCAGTTGGCTATGGGCAAAAAACAAATTGCCAAAGCCAAATCAACCCTTGGGGAAACCCATGTGTTTGTTCCGCCAAGCCCGGAATCATTCGAAGTTATAGAAAATACTGACAAAGGCCGGACAATATACACCAACAACGACCGCAAACTGATTTTCGCCAGGCAAGACGATAGTTTTGCCTCCTTGGCCGAGGAGTTTTCCATTTTTTCGTGGCAAATTGTGAAATACAACGAATTGGAT
>CAYTUA010000161.1:0-9427 GCA_964440855.1 uncultured Lentimicrobiaceae bacterium | reverse complement strand
AAAGCTATGCCTGCGGGGTGCCGGTGATCAGCACACGCGTTGGCGGGATTCATGAGCACCTGAACAAGGACCTTGGCCGGCTGGTCGAGATGCAAAATGAAGAGCAGTTCCTGCAGGCTTTAAATGATTTCCTGGAACAGCCCGGATTATACAGCAGCCAACAAATCAGGAAGTATGCCGTGGAGCATTTCAGCAACGGACAGATAGGAAAATCGCTTTTTGATGTGTATTGCAAAACCTTATCACTAAAAGGGTGTTAAAAAAAATACTCAATACCTTCGGTACCCGCTTGGCATCAGCACTACTTAATTTGCTGATAGCCATCATCGTGTCGCAGTTTTTGGGTCCTGAAGGAAAAGGTGAGCAGGGAATCATCCTGGCAACCATCGCCTATATTCTGGTATTTTCCAACCTTTTTGGCGGCAGTGCCATTGTGTATTTGGTGCCCCGCTTCCCAAGCTCAGTCATTGTTGCGCCTGCCTATGCTTGGGCATTGATTACCAGTTTTGGCTTTTATTTTCTGCTGGATACTTTTAAACTTGTGCAGGGTCCATTTATCCTTCATGTGTGCGTGATCTCGGCCATCAGTGCATTCACAGCCATCAATACGGCTGTTTTGATTGGAAAAGAAAAAATTGCCAGTTCCAACCTCATCGCCTTTATCCAACCCCTGGTTATCACCTTAAGCTTGGTAGTTTTATTTCTGGGTTTACACTTAAACTCCATCACCTCCTATATCATTGCCCTTTACATCTCCATTGGCGTAGCCTTTGTTGTAAGCCTTATTTACCTGAGACAAAACACTGAAAAATTCCGGTTCGAAAAGCCTATCATGTATGCAGGGATTGTTGCACAGCTATTTAAGTATGGCTTGCTGAACCAACTGGCCCATATTTTTCAACTATTGAGTTTCAGGATGAGTTTCTATTGGCTGGAACTCACCTACAGCAGCGCCGAAGTAGGGGTATATTCAAACGGGACCTCTTTGGTTGAATCCATCTGGCTCATTAGCCGAAGCATAAGTCTGGTGCAATATGCACGCATCGCCAATACCGATGACCGGCCCTATGCCCAGAAACTCAGCCTGCAGCTGACTTATGCCAGCCTGGCGTTGAGTATTATTCCCTTGTTGATATTGGTGCTTTTGCCACCCGCATTTTTTACAGCCCTTTATGGCGAAGGTTTTGCCGAAGTGGGCGTGGTGATTGCTACCTTGGCACCGGGTGTTTTGTTCTTTAATATTGCACTTATTATCGGGCATTATTTTTCAGGAATTGGCAAATACCATATCAATACGCTGTCGTCCTTTGTTGGTTTGCTTGTTGCTGTTGGTGCATTCAGCCTGATGATACCCGCCTATGGAATTGCAGGTGCCGGCTGGGCTACGAGCATTTCATACTTATCCACATGCATAATACTTTTATGGTTTTTTGCCAAAGAATCACAAATTGGCTTCCGGGAATCCCTTCCTGATTTTAAGGAGGTTAAAGCTTTGTTGCTTTCGGTTGTTGGGAGGGAAAAACGATAGGTACCTTGGTTATTGACCACGTCATATAAATCCTATTGGTTCAAAATCCTATCTTGTATTAAAAGAAGTGCAATTGTAGTGCAATAGACCACAAAAATCAACGTTGACGATGAACTCGTAGTGTAAAAATAGTACTTTCCTTGCAAAAAAAATCTATACTCTAAATATTAATAATCCGCTTTAAATGAATCACTAAACATGGATATATCACTAAATCAAAAAAACAACTCAATAAAAAGCTTTGATAATTTATCGTATCGCTTAATTTTGCTGCAAATTGGGTTACAAATAGTTTTTTACTTGCATGAGTGATTCCCCAGTTAAATCTTTAATAAAAGTGTAACCTATGATTTCTCAAAAAGGCTATAGACTGCTTACAGAAAGTGACTTGAAAAAAAATATCTTAGAAATCATTAATCGACGATGAAATGAAGAATCACATGTATTACAAAGTTTTCTTGATTTTTGTTTTCTATGTTTTTGCAAGTTCCCTTTCTATTACAGAGATATTGGGAAACGACATTAAGATCACCCAACCAAGTGCCTGGGTTGTACAAAACAAATACGAAACACCATCCAGAATTCATGAAACTGAAGGTGGCTACCTTTATTTGCTCATGGAATATCAGGAAAGTATTCCTGAACAAACAATGTTTGCGCGACATACTGTAAAACTACTCAACCTGACAGGGGTACAAAACTTCTCAGAAATTATTGCAGATTTTGACCCAACCTACCAGCAATTACATTTTCACTACATCAACATCATCAGAAACGGAGAAACTATCCCAAAACTCGAAGCAAATGACATTCAGACTATTCAGCGCGAAACGCAGATGGATAGATATCTTTATGACGGGACTTTAACCTCATTTGTAAACTTGAAAGACGTCAGGGAGAATGATATCATTGATTACGCATATTCTATTTCCGGATATAATCCACTGAGTAACGGGAATTTTGGGAATATTGTCCAGTTGCAATATCCAATTCCTGTCAATAAATTAATTATCAGGGTTATAACTTCAGTCAAAAAACCTTTGAATTATAAACTATTTAATTCAGCACCAAATCCTGAGATTATTAAGGATAATAACCACCTAACCTATTCATGGGAGGTTGCAGCTACTGAAAATATCGTCATGGATGTGAATACCCCCTCATGGTACAATCCGTTTATGATGGTTCAAACAACCTCATTTGATACCTGGTCCGATGTTGTAAACTGGGCTCTTCCGTTATATGAATTAAATCAAGGCGACATTGCCACTCTTAACCCTGTGGTTTTAGATACCCTGCCAATAGAGGAAAAAATATTGCAAACAATCCAATGGGTGCAGGATGAAGTGAGGTATCTTGGATTTGCTTCAGGTATAGGTGCCTACAAACCAAACAAGCCTATCACTGTTATGAATCGCCGGTATGGCGATTGTAAAGATAAATCGCTTCTATTAATTGCAATGCTCAATAAATTAGGCATTGAGGCGTATCCCGTGTTGGTAAATACAACCGAAGGCAAAGTTTTGCCTAATTATCTTCCTGACTATAAAGTTTTTAACCATGTAGTTGTGTGCATCCATCAACACGGAAAAGATTATTTCGTTGACCCGACGCTTTCCTATCTTGGAGGTGGATTAAAAAATATGTATTTCCCGGTTTACGAATATGGCCTATTGATTCAGAAAGGGCAAAACGAACTGATAGAATTGCCAAAACCTTTAAAGGAGGAAGTAGATGTAGTTCAAACCTTCCACTTTGATTCCATAGGTGGGGATATTTCCATGTCAATTGAAACAGCATATCAAAATGCTGCTGCCGACCGTATCAGGGGAGCCTTCAAGGCAAATACTATATCAGAAATCCAGAGAAACTATCTTGATTTTTATAGTTATGCTTTTCCGGAAATTGAATTGACCGAAACCATTGAAATGATTGATAATGGTAGAAATGAGTCAAACGTAGTGATACTAAAGGAAAACTATATCATTTATGATAATTGGGTAAAAGATGAAGATAGCGAAATTCTGGTTTTTGATTTTGTTCCCCTATTGACTAATTCATTTGTTGAATATTATCGATCGCCACGGCGCACAATGCCATATTTTATGGGCAATCCTCAAAAGCTTACCAAAAAAGCAATATTTATAATGCCTGAAAATTGGCCAGCAGAAGAAAATTCCATCGTCATTAATGGAAATGGATACAATTACATACATAACTTCTATTCTAAGTCGAATAAGATATTTTCAACCTATGATTATGAATTAGAGCACGATTATCTTGAAGCAGGTGATGTGAGGCAATTCCAAAAAGATCATGAAAAAATTCATCAGAACTTGTCATATCAACTTACATATCATGGCTCCTCTTCAAATTCGAATGCTAATTCTATTGCGCTAATTCTCACAATAGTTACAATTTTAATTGGTATTGGGCTGGCACTAAAGGTTTACAAATATTATGATCCCCTTCCTCTCGGAACAGAATCGGAACATAATATCGGAGGGTGGATGATCCTTCCATTGATTGGCCTTTTTTTATCGCCATTCATAATTGCTTTTCAATTGGTAAATGAAGGCTTCTACAATCAGGAGCTATGGTCTATGGCAAATGTTTACGAAGCACAAAAGAAGTTTTTCTTGAATCTACTCATTGGTTCTGAATTGATAGCGAATGTACTGTTTGTTATTTTTTGTATCCTTTTAATAATACTCTTTATTAAAAGAAGAAGCAGCCTACCTAAATTAATCAGTATTTATCTGCTTGTCAGAGTTTTTTATTCCGGTCTTCTTTTTTATGCTTATAACTCAGTTGCACCAGAGCTGATTACAGAGGAAATTAAACATCATACAATCACAGAAATTGTTAAGCTTTCAGCCTCAGCAATCATCTGGGTTAGTTATTTCAATCTTTCAAAGCGTGTTAAGTACACTTTTACGAAAAGGTACTCAAACAAACCTCTGATAGAATAATAATTTGCAACCTGGCGTTGTTCATGGTTTGCAACAGGCTCCTTATACATTACAACGTAATGGCGCCTGAATTCTCCAATAGAAAAAAACATAGCCTAATTAATACACAAATTATCAACTGTGATGTCCAACTATCTACATACTAATCCCTTTCTCAATTTCTATATTTTGGTAAAAACCAGCTTTTGTTCAGTAAAATTATTGTAGCCATCCATAATTTGAAGCACATCCTGCCAGTTTTTGGCTGGAACAAAATCCTTTTTATAATACCTTTTTAACTCAACAAACACACTCCCGTTTTTGAAGGAAGCAGTACTCGAAAAACCTCCAACCATGTTTTCTACATGATAGTTCAATGCTTCGAGGCCATCAACAGTATAACCTTCTGGTACGACTATGTTGATATCCCTTATAAAAGTCCTTGGAAAATCAAGAACTGCATCAGTCATCCTTTCCCTTGTCCGTTTCGATATTTCAATACTATTTCCAGCTAGTTTACCCACATCCAATAGCAAAAAACCGCCCACTTCATGAAGTAATTCTTCTGTTGTAAAGCCAATCTCGTAATCCAAACTGGCTTTGTCATGAAACCGCCCTGACTGCACTATCTGGAAACTGTCAACAATTAACGACTCTATATTATATTTTTGCTTGAGCATTTCGTTTATATCTGCTTCTCGGTCACCAGCAGATTCTTTTGCATTGGAAATAAACTCCTTATGTATTTCAGAAAAATGATCTTTTTCTTTTAATGTTAATTTTTTTATCTTCTTCAACTCTTCTATTTCGTTGTCGAAATAGTCTGATTTAAGAAGAAAAAAACGATGGTAATCCCTTTTAAGATATCCGGTAATCGCAACCTTTTCATGAATACACAGCGTCTTTGTCAAGCTACTATGGGGCATCACCATAATGCTATTGTTTATGGTGCTTTGCAAATGATCGGGCCAGTCAATTCTATCATAATAAAGGTCGTGCATTGACACAGGAAATGCCTGCTTACCAAATGTTTTCGTATCAAGGAGCAGATGGTTAACTTCGCCAAAGTTGCTATGGGGTCCAGGTCTGAACACATAAACTGTTTGTCCGTCAACATCGAGGCTGATACCGGGCACAAGGTCTTCCTCCATTACAGCATCGCCATATTCGCCAATAGACCGTTTGGTCCCAACGAAAACAGCATGCTCAACTTCAGCTTTTTGGAGCAAAACAGAAAAAAGTGTTACAAAATCAAATTCATCTAACATAAACCCATATGGCAACCGCATTCCGTAATAAACTGCGTAGTCGAAATACATTTTGTTTCGCAGGTAATAGAAGAGGTTTTCGGGCAGGCTGGCCATATTCTTGTCGATTCTGAACCGCCTTAAGAAACGCCATGTATCGCGGTACCCATAAGGCGAATCCTGGCTCAGCCCTGACAACTGGTTCAATAATCGCCTGTAGTCTGTTTGACTAAGTGCTGTTTTCGCAACTTCAGGCTGGCCCATTATGCTTTTGTTTCTCACATCAAAGCTATTGGCATTATAAACCACTTTGAACCTGATTGTCGGTTCCTGCCGAAAGGGGAAAGTCCAAAAATCATTGCTTGCACTCTCTATATCGCTGTAGTTAATTACAAAATACTTTTCATTGTCCCTTATCTCCTGAATGGGTTGGGGTGCCCCATTAGCTGCCGAAATATTGATATAGGTTTGGCGCCCAATCAAAAAACTGATGCGTCCGTTGAGCACAGGGTAGTTTTCCGAAAGGGTTTTATAAACAGGATCAAATTCTATTCGCGATTCGGAAAAACCATGGCTTGTAATTGCCGATTGAATACTTCCATGATAATAATCAATAATATCACCAACATCCAGATTGGGTATAGCCAATTTACTGATTCCGTCCCTATCTGTTTCACGGGCATTTTTTGACATACTCATTCTCACAGCATTGGAAGTGTTTACATGATGTACGGTGCCATCAGGTTTGATAACATTTATGATGAGAAAAAGCCCATCTAAGCCGAAGGATCTGGATCCCAATTGTCCGAATGAGAACTCTGAATAGTTATTCACGGCAGATTTATCAAGCAACAAAATACGCTTACGAATAAATACGTTATAGTTTACTTTTTTTAAATGTCTTGGTGTACGGTACTCAAAATCAGTGGCAGAAGCCAATATCACAGCTGATTCGCCTTTCCATTTCTCAGGTATATCGATGGTCTGAAAAATAGAATCTGTATTATTCCGCATTCTGTCGTTAACCTTCTCATATATTTCTTGTTGTGCAATGGTTGCACCCGAAAAGAGACATAAAATGGTAATACATAAGAGTTTTATCATGGGTTTAATAATTAGGGTATTTTTTCAAGTATAACAACATCGCGATAGGTCTTTGTAAGCTTTTCCTTCGCTTGGTTCCAGGCATCAAAATCCTGTGGTTGCAAAACGGCTTCCAGCAGGGCAAGCTGTTTATGGTAAACCAGAAGGTCGCCATTTAACTGGTAGGACAATTCGAAACGGAATTTAGGATGCTCAAGCACAAATCCTTCAGGCATTTCAGCCAGCCTATAGCCTTCAGGAATGTACAATGAAATATGGTGGGTATGTATTCGCCTGAACCCGATATCGTAAGGAAAACTGCGGGTGGATTCAATTTTGAAACTCATGAAGTCATTTAAATAATCCAGGTTCAGGAGCACTTTATTTTCTGCATACAAAACTGCATTGTTAACATGCAACCCATATTCCAACTTAAAATCAGGTGTAAGGCTATCATCAATAACTACTTTGATGGCATGCATTTCAATCCTGGAGTCGCCTTGCGTAATAAAAT
Organism: uncultured Lentimicrobiaceae bacterium; assembly: GCA_964440855.1. GTDB lineage: Bacteria > Bacteroidota > Bacteroidia > Bacteroidales > F082 > CALAZZ01. The sequence continues at coordinate 2,104 of CAYTUA010000161.1, read as the reverse complement.
CACTTAGCAAGTCGCTCCTGTTTTTATCAGGCACGTTTACAAGCCCGTACTGCAACAGATGCCGTGCAGCACCTTTAAGACTTGTTGTGCCTTCCAGTTTCAAAGAGCTTCCAACTACCTCAATAGTGTGTTGTATCGCAATGCTGTTTGTGGAGGGGAGGGTCTCGCTTATTTCAGCCGTCATCCAGCTATCGCCATCCTCAATAACACAACTCCGTCCCTGAATACCATCAGGCAACTCGCTGAAAAGATCATAACTGACTGTGGGATCAATATATATAAGCGTGTCGTTCAGTAGAACTGTACATATCATATGATTGTCAATGGCTAGTGAAACCATATCGCGAGGATAGCAGCTGTTACCTGAATACAACCACGTGAGCCGCGCATCAAAGCCCAGATATTGCAGCATCGTTTTGGCAAGCAGTGCCATGCCTTTGCAGTCACCATACATATTATTGAAAACCATATCAGGATTCTCCGGAGCATAGGCAGCAATGCCATCTACAAAGGCAATATAGCGAATCTTGTCGTGAATCCATTCATATACAGCAGATATACGCGCTCTGTCAGTATCCAAGTCGGCCACTAGGTTGAGCGTGTGTTCAGCCAAGGCATCAGATATCGTGCTTTCTGGAACCAGCGAAAGATACCATTTGTAAATATCACCTAGTTCGGCAAATACTTTCACATAGCTATTGTTCTGCCAATAGCCTTTTATGTTCACCAATAAATGTGGAAAGGTACAGGCATACGCTGGAAGATTGTCCAATTTCGCGGCTGAAGGTATGTCATTGAATCGGTATTCAATATGCCTGAACCTACCTACAATGTTTTCGGTTTTCGTAATGGCGAATTCATCCAGATTTACTTCATGTATAACCAGATCAACCGAGTTGGGAACCACCAGCTTCACTAAGCCGCTATTTACTGCCAGTTGTTCATGCAAAGGGATTTTGGGAAAATATCCCGGCTCGTATATTTTTTTTCTGGTTTTCAAGCGCAACTGATCACCTGCTTCTTCAAACCATAACCTGTACAGGCAGACCTTTGCATCATGGTAAAAAAGCCCTGCTGTTTCAAAATTGCCACACCTTCTGTCGTTGGCCGGTTTATGTATGCCGGTGCCCCTCACAGATTGGTTCAAGATTTCAGAATAACTATCGTAAAATATCGATTGAACAAAGGACTTTCCTGATCGCAGACTTATGTACTGCATTTCAGAATCTTCAACTACTGTAAGTTGCTGGCCTTTTGCAGGAATTTCAAAACTATATGTTTTCTGAGACCAACTAACAACTACGTTTTCATTTGGAAACTTTTGTTTCAAATTTTCTATGGTGGCATTCTCAGGGGTTTGAGCACTAATGATACCCGAAAATAATGGCAATATGTGCAAAATAAAGGCAAAAACAATAATTCGGTAGAAGTGAAGTGACTTATAAAGAATGTGCATAGTATCATCATTGTTTAAACCTGGCTAAAACAATAAAAACCAATCCATAAGATTCGCAGCTGCTTGCAAATGAATAGATTCGTAATTCACAACAATTATACAAATAAAAATCCATTTACCCCAATCCACAAGAACATTAATTACTGCTTATTCAACAAGTGTCGTTTCAAAATGTATTCATCATAGAAGTGTCTTCTATGCTTTGATGCTTCACCCTAATTAATTGAATTTGAGCCTCAGAAACAATCGAACACAGAATTTCTAATGGTTTATTGGATTTGCCATGCTCGACCCCAATCTTCCAAATCTTTCAGTATCCATCACTTCCCCAACCGGATCCCTATGCCAAAATTGATATTTAGCGGATTGCCCGGCTGACTGGGGTTGACAAGATCGTATGATGCTTTAAAATCCAGGAACACTTTGTCATTTAACCAATATGAAAGACCAGCCACAGGGGCCAGGTAAAAATCATAGTTCTTGAATGCTGCAAATCCCGGAAGATCAGCATTGAAGTAGTTATAGGAAAGCCCACTTGCCAAACCAATATAGGGCATCAAACGGTTGGAACCAAAGTATTTGCGGATTTCAGGAGCAACAAGCAGACTATACATTGTGTAATAATCACTGTCATCTTTTTTGGTCCCT
>CAYTUA010000160.1:0-3268 GCA_964440855.1 uncultured Lentimicrobiaceae bacterium | reverse complement strand
AACCGCCCACTTTTTTGAATAGCAATTTTTAGTTTGCGCATGTTCATTTTTTTGTTGTGTCTGCCTAAACCAGGTGGGATATAAACAAAAAACCCGCCTGATGTATTCAGACGGGTTTTTAGAATATGGTTGTAGCTACAGCATACCAGTATCACCTCGCCTGAGCGGACAGATGATGATGGTGATGTAACATGCTAAGATTCATTTTAATTTATTTTTTCGTGCGGCAAAAATACTAAAGATATTGATTGAACAAAATTATTTTTTTCTTTTCTGATCAGTGATAGCTAGCTGTGGCCACCCTCCACCCGCTGGGTGCAAAACAGGGGGAAATTAGCCGGAAAGAGGAATTTAAATACAGCAAGCACAATTTGTAGCATTGCCCCAGTGGAAAGGCTTATCCACTATTTTTCAAAAACCTGATGTTTAGTAATCAACAACTACGGCACTTTTTGAGACTTTAATTGCTGCTGCCAATGCATCAATAGAAAGTGTGAATATGATAAGGTAAATTTGGAAAAAGCTGTATTTTTCATTGCTTGAAAGGATAGAATGCCCTGATTTTGGGCGAAACCACAATTGCTGTTTATATCAAGAAAATTAACAAACAAACCTCCAAACTGCAATTCTATCACCTTAGCCTAATGCCTGGCCACAATCCCTGTTTTTGCCAGCGCCAATGACGGTTCAGCGTAGTATACATCCGACACCGTAACCCCGCATATTTCTGTTACCAATGACACAATATGCCCGAAACAGGGAGCAAGCAATTCTGACAATTCACCTACATTTCTATTGCCTTGCAAGATTACGATGTTGCAAGAAGAATGGCATTGTCACTATTACTACAGAGATGTTGAGTGTTTCAGATGCTTGCATTTCATCGGTACTGATGCCAAAAGCAGATAGAACCTCTGTTTGTGCAGTTTGTTATTCATCTTCAAAACTCATGCTGTTTTGTGGGAGTTATTGCCGATTTGTTTTTTTATATATTTCCTGCTAAAATCGAAGGAAATAGTCAACATAGCGTCAATCGCAATAAAAAAAGCGTTTACACCTGTTGGTGTAAACGCTTGATATTCAAATTGTCGGAGCGGCCCGACTCGAACGGGCGACCGCTTGCACCCCATGCAAGAATGCTAGCCAACTGCACCACGCCCCGATTTTTGCGCTGCAAAGATAATACAGTTTAACTATCCATGCAAGTGCTTTTTTTAAGGAATACAACATCCTGCCGCATAGATTAAATGTCAATCATGCATTAAAATTCGGCTATTTCTCAAAGATTCACATAAACATTTAAATGCCCTCGATGAGCGCATCAGGAATTTCCAACGGCACCTCACGCAAAAACTGAACACTTTTGGCAATTTCGGTGTACATAACAACATCAGCCTGTATAAACGCCACTTCTTTGCGGTAAGCAGCAACAAAATCTTCAATAAAGGGGGAAGATTGTTTTGGTCGCCTGAATTCCAGTGCTTGTGCTGCGTTGAACAATTCGATGGCCAGAATGCGTTCCAGGTTGTAAACCACGCGCAAGGCCTTGGTTGCCGCATTGGCACCCATGCTTACATGGTCTTCCTGTCCTTGCGACGATTCAATGGAATCCACTGATGCCGGGCTACACAGCTGTTTGTTCTGGCTCACCAAGCTGGCCGAGGTGTATTGTGGGATCATAAAACCGGAATTCAATCCGGGATCGGCAACCAAAAAGGCCGGTAACCCACGTTTGCCATGCAAAAGCTGATAGGTACGCCTTTCGGAAATGCTGCCCCATTCGGCAGCAGCAATGGCAAGATTGTCCAATGCAAGGGCCAATGGCTGTCCATGAAAATTTCCCGCTGAAATAATCATGTCCTGATCGGGAAATATCGTTGGGTTGTCAGTTACTGCATTTATTTCGTTGCTGAAAACATAGGCCACATAATTCACTGAATCCTTGGATGCCCCATGCACCTGTGGAATACAGCGAAACGAATAGGGGTCCTGAACATGCACCTTGTGCTGGTTGATTAAAGCACTGCCTTCCAAAATGGTACGTATGCGTTTTGCCGTGGCGATCTGTCCTTTGTGGTGCCTGATTTGGTGCACTTCATCAAAGAAAGGTTCAATTCGACCGTCGAAAGCTTCGAGGGAGATGGCCCCGATGATATCGGCCAATATGGAAAGGCGAAATATTTTCAGCAGGCTAAAAACACCATATGCACTCATAAACTGCGTACCATTCAGCAAGGCAAGACCTTCTTTGGATTGCAATTCAATGGGTTGCCAACCTAACTCGTCATACACTTCCTGGGTTTCACACCTGCGGCCCTTGTAAACCACCTCGCCCAGGCCAAGCAAAGGCAGGGAAAGATGGGCCAGGGGAGCCAAGTCGCCGGAAGCCCCTAACGAACCCATTTGATAAACCACCGGATAAATGCCATGATTAAAGAAGTCAATAAGGCGCTGAACAGTGGCAAGTTGCACACCTGAATATCCATACGACAGGCTTTGCACTTTGAGCAAAATCATAAGCTTCACGATGTCGAGTGGTGCCTCTTCGCCCGTACCGCAGGCATGTGAAATAACCAGGTTTTTCTGCAGAGTACCCAGCTGATCTTTTGAAATGCTTTTGTCGCACAACGAACCAAAACCGGTGTTGATGCCATAGATGGGTTCTTCCTGACTTTCGATCTTTTTGTCGAGATAGGTTCTGCATTTCTGGATTTTATGGCTGGCTTCTGCCGAAAGCTCCAATTGGTATTCTTCTTTGAGAATATCAAATACTTGTTTAAAGGTCAGTTTATGGGCACTTATCTGATGCACTTTCATGTGGTTCACTGCTTTGTTAGTTGTCCAATTTCGAAGATAAACGTTGTAATAACTGCTGTTTGGGGATGGTTTCCTGCTCGCTCTTTTGCATCCATTTGATCGTGAGCTGTTCATTGGCAATTTCTTCCTCGCCAACAATGATTACCACCGGGATTTGTTTTTGATCAGCATATTTCATCTGTTTTTTCATTTTGGAAGCTTCGGGAAAAATTTCTGCATTAATGCCTGCTTCCCTTAAGCTTTTCAGCATGGGCAAGCAATACCTTGCTTCACGATCGCCAAAATTGGTAAACAATACCGCCGTACTCTCCGAAGAGGTTTCCGGGAAAAGCGAAAGTTCCGTCATAACATCATAAATACGGTCGGCACCAAAACTAATGCCAACACCTGATACATCGGGCATACCAAAAATTCCGGTTAGATCGTCGTAACGTCCTCCACCACAGATGCT
>CAYTUA010000159.1:0-2816 GCA_964440855.1 uncultured Lentimicrobiaceae bacterium | reverse complement strand
ATCTTTTGAGCTGGTAAGCAAGCAATTGGAAAGTGTACAGAAAGGTCTCGGCGAAATGCAAAGCCTGGCCAATGATGTGGGCGGACTCAAAAGGGTGCTATCCAATGTGAAAACAAGGGGCATGCTGGGCGAAATCCAGTTGGGAAATATACTGGAGCAAATACTGGCACCAGAGCAGTATGAGCAAAATGTGCGCACCAAAAAAACAAGTGCCGATCAGGTGGAATACGCCATCAAATTGCCGGGCCGCGACGACAACAACCAACAGGTTTACCTGCCCATTGATGCTAAATTTCCGCAGGAAGCCTATCACCTGCTGCAAAATGCGTATGATGAAGCCAGTCCCGAAAAAGTGGACGCCGCCACCAAAGCCCTTACCAATGCCATAACAAAAGCTGCCAAAGACATCAGCGACAAATACCTGGACCCTCCTTTTACCACCGATTTCGGCATTATGTTCCTGCCCATCGAAGGCCTCTATGCCGAAGTGGTGCGCAATACCGACCTGATTGAGCAGCTGCAACGCAAATATAAGATTGTTGTTACCGGGCCCACCACACTGGCAGCCATCCTCAACAGCCTGCAAATGGGCTTTAAGACACTGGCTATCCAAAAACGTAGCAGCGAGGTGTGGCAGATTCTGGGAGCTGTAAAAACGGAGTTCGGAAAATTCGGAGGCGTACTCAAGAAAACACAAGAAAGGATTAACCAGGCCAATAATGAACTTGATTCGCTGGTGGGAACACGCACACGCGCCATCGAGCGGCAACTGAAGAAAGTGCAGGAACTTCCTACTGCTGAATCCAATTTATTGATTGAAGACAGTTTATTCGGTGATGAAGAAGAAGTTTGAACCTAATTTGCTTGACTGTATTAATAGATTGTTTAACAGACTTTAAAATATAAACCTAAAATCAAACCCTTATGAGTTGGATAACTGAATACGCTGCCAATCCTTTTTATGAATTTGCTATTTTGTTGTTTTTAGCAGCCATTTTTGGTGTCATTGGCCAGCTGCTCAAACAGCCACTCATCGTCATGTTTATTGCCCTGGGAATTGTAGTTGGCCCCTCAGTGCTTGATGTTGTTCAATCACAGGCACAAATACATCTTTTAGCTGAGCTTGGAATCGCAGTACTGCTTTTTATCGTTGGTTTGAAACTCGATTTACGGCTTATACAAACAATAGGAAAAACGGCCCTGCTTACCGGGCTGGGTCAGGTATTCTTCACTTCAGTTGTAGGCTATTTTATTGGAATTGGTTTAGGTTTTACCGCACTGCATAGCCTATATATTGCCGTTGCTTTAACATTTTCAAGCACAATTATCATCGTTAAGTTGTTGTCAGATAAAAAAGAAATTGATTCACTACATGGTCAGATATCTATCGGATTTCTTATCGTTCAGGATATAGTGGTTATTTTGGCCATGATTGTTTTATCAGCTCTGGGCAAGGAAACAGCTGAACAATCCCTGATAACAGAAATGGTTTTTACCATCCTAAAAGGAGCTTTGATGCTCGGGTTGGTGTTTGTTGTAACTAAATATGTGCTTCCCCGCTTGAGTTATTTCCTGGCTAAATCGCAGGAATTATTGGCTTTGTTTTCAGTGGCGTGGGCTTTAGGCCTGGCAGCTATAAGCGATATAATAGGTTTTAGCAGCGAAGTAGGTGCTTTTTTGGCAGGCGTTAGTCTGGCCACCTCCCCTTTTAAGGAAAACATCAGTAGCCGGCTGGTCAATTTGCGCGACTTTCTATTGTTGTTTTTCTTCGTAAACCTGGGTTCAAACCTCGACCTGAGCCTCTTAGGAGAACAGGTGCCTTCTGCCCTGATATTCTCCGCCTTTGTTTTAATTGGAAATCCTATCATTGTATTAATAATCATGGGTATAATGGGATACAGAAGGCGTACAGCGTTTCTGTCCGGTTTAACGGTAGCCCAAATCAGTGAGTTTTCGCTCATTTTTGCAGGCCTGGGACTTGCAGTCGGTCATCTTGATGATTCCACAGTGGGTTTGATTACTTTGGTAGGCTTGATTACTATAGGAGCCTCAACATACCTTATTTTGTACTCACATCAGATTTACGATTTTTTATCACCTGCTTTAAAAATATTTGAGCGTGAAGTTCCGTTTGGCGAAGCTAAAATACAGCAGGTTAAAAAAACAGATTACGACATTGTGATTTTTGGGGTAGGCCGGTTTGGTGCCAACATTGCCGACCAACTTGACCTTCATCCCGAAATTAATTTTCTGGGGGTTGATTTTGATCCTGAACTTGTTAAAAACTGGAAAGATCAGGACAGGCCGATAATCTATGGAGATATAGAAGATGGAGATTTGTTGGAATATATTCCCTTCGATAATGTAAAGTTTGTGGTTGTAACCGTCCCGTATATGGAGCAAGCACTTTATCTGCTTAAAACATTGAGGAGGAAAAAGTATGGTGGAAAAGTTTTTATGATTGCCCAATCTGAAAAAAATGCGAAAGTCCTTGCTGATTGCAATATAGATGCCGTGTTGTTGGTGCATGAACTGGCAGCTGAAAGTTTCTATGAAAATTACCTTAATCCAGCAAAAGTTTTGTAGATTGATTTACAATCTATTAACTATATTTTTAAGTTCAGTTCATCTCATTAGTCAATATTCTTTGTTATTCAATTGGGAAATTTACACATGAATTAGGCATTTGATCTACCTGCGTTTTGATTAGCAATTATTTATGATTTCAGATTTATATAGAAAAGATTAAAAAAAATGTTTGGTATATGCGAAAAAGCGTATCTTTGTCACGGTTTAATTCAAGACTTTTCATGAAG
>CAYTUA010000158.1:0-3998 GCA_964440855.1 uncultured Lentimicrobiaceae bacterium | reverse complement strand
TGGTGCCCCTGTTGGTGGTGCCCCTGGTGCTGCGCGTTATCGGCATCGAACGTTTCGGCGTAGTGGCCTTTATGCAGTCGCTGGCTTTGATACTCGCCGGTCTGTGCGATTATGGCTTCTCCATTTCTGCTACCCGCATGGTTTCCGTACATCGTTACGACAACATCCGACTTGCCAGTGTTTTTATGAGGGTGATTAGCACCAAACTGACGCTTTTTATAATGGCTGTGATCGTTATGGTCTTGGTTCATTTTATTTTCCCGCAAAAATTTGGTGACAGCCTGATGATGCTGGCGATGATTATTATGGTATTGGGCAATGTTATGCTGCCACAGTGGTTCTTCCTTGGTATTGAACAAATGCGTTTTATTACCTACCTGAATACAGCATCCAAGTTGCTTTATCTGATATTGATTGTGCTGTTGCTGCAACAACCCGAGTCGGATTACCTGGTACTACTCCTGCTTGGTTTGTGTAATATGGCGGCTGCCGGTGTTGCCTATTACATCATTCTGCGCCGGCTTAATTTTCCGCAACTGCGGTGGAGTAATAAGGCCATAGGTGAAGAGCTTGCTACAGGCAGGCCCCTTTTCATTTCAAGCCTGTCAACAACTATTATTGTGAATGCCAACACCTTTATTCTTGGCCTTTTTGTGCAAGGTGCTTCCCTGGGTTATTTTGGTGTTGCTGAAAAAATAATGCAGGCTTTGCAGCAACTGCTAAGCACTTTTTCCCAGGCAACATTCCCGGCTGTCTGCAGTCTGGCAACACAACCCAAACCGCTGCAGACTATCAGAAAATTCACAAAAAAGCATTTTACACCACTTTTCTTGACTATACCCCTCATCCTGTTGGGTGTTGCCGTTTTCGCAAAACCAATTATAAGCCTGATGACCGGCCATTTAGCCCTTGAAGCCACTTTATACTTGCAACTGATGATGATAATTCCGTTTGTTATCATGTTCAACATCCCGCCATCACAACTATTGCTGGCATTCAACTTCAATCACACCTACCAAAAGGTCTTTCTTTTATCCGCTTCAATGAACATCATCATGAATTTGGTGGGCGCGTATTTTTTTGGCGTCACCGGAACCATCACAGCCATGGCAGTAACCCACATTTTCCTAACGTCTTCCTTGTATCTTTCTTTAAAGTACCTCCACCCCAACCATTTCATCTTCAGCCGCAACACAAAATAGTAGTAAATGGGGTTTTCCAAAGCAATCCCTTAGCTGGGTGATTGAACCACTGTTTATTTCACTTTTGTAATTCACCCATTTTGATTAATTTCGCCAGCCAACACTGTCATGACACAAAACAACACAAACAGCTGCCGTATTTGTAATAATGCATTGGGCGACAGGGTATTTGAAGTATCCGAGAAAATGTATGCTACCCGCGAAACATTCACTTACCACGAATGTACACACTGTGGTTGTTTACAAATTGCATCCTATCCAAACAATGGAGGTGCTTATTATCCCGAGGTTTATTACAGCCTGAAGCATACCGCTGATGAAAAATCGCTTAAGGAGCGACTCAAAGCCAAACGCAATCAGTGGGCATACCATGGTCGGGGCCTTGCAGGCCGTGTGCTGAATAACTGGATGCCGGCACCTTTTTTTCAGGTACTTGCCGGAATCAAAGATGTAAATACTTCAAGCCGCATACTGGACGTTGGTTGCGGCAGGGGTGAACACTTGCGGGCACTCGAAAAACTGGGCTTTAACAATATGCTGGGTATCGATCCCTTTATCGAAACAGAAGAGGTGCTGCCCGGAGGTACGCCAATTCTTCGTCAGTCGCTCGAGATGCTTATTGAGCCGTTTCAGCTCATGATGATGCATCATGTGCTGGAGCATCTTCCTGATCAATTAAACGTTTTCAGGACAGCGAATAAACTGCTGATGGCTGATGGTCGCCTGTTGGTGCGCCTGCCACTGGGAGATGCCTGGGCACGCTATCATTATGGCAATCATTGGGTGCAATGGGACCCGCCCCGCCATTTGTATCTGCATACAAACAGAAGTCTGGAGGCGATGGCTGAAAAAACAGGGTTTAAAATTGAATCAGTTGTTTACGATTCCACCGGGATGCAATTTTGGGGAAGCGAGCTGTATAAGGCAGGTCTTCCTTTATTCAACATGGATGGAAGCCCGTTCAACCACTTTAAATATTTTGGCCCGTTCAGGCTCTGGCAATTCAACCAAAAGGCAAAACAACTTAACAAAAACAATCAGGGTGACCAGGCCATTTTTGTGCTCAGGAAATCAAATGAAATTCCATCGGCCGACATGACTTAACTGTTCCTATACCAACACAATTAACTAATTTTGCGAAAAAATGCCCTTACTGGATAAAATTGCACACTCAATTAAATGGCGCTACCTGCTTGAGAGCAAGCTGCTGAAGCCGGTACGTGTCTATAAAAAGCATACAGCAGCAGCCAGTTTTGACCAGGAGTTGCAACGCATAGCCCACCGGGATGCAGCTGCTTATGCCTACCAACATTTCCGGTCAGCCATGTATTTCCAAACCAAAAAAGAACTTTATAACTGGATGTTGCCAAAACTAAATGCTGTCGATGGTCTGCTGCTCGAATTTGGGGTTTACAAAGCAGCAACAATCAACTATTTTGCTGCACAAGCAGGCAACCGCCAATGGCATGGTTTCGACTCTTTCGAGGGTTTGCCTGATGAGTGGGGGGGCAACGAAAAGGCTGCAGGTGCCTTTTCCCTCAAGGGCAAATTGCCGGCTGTAAAGCGAAACGTAATACTCCACAAAGGCTGGTTCGACCAAACCCTTCCGCCTTTTCTACAGACTGTAGAAGAAAAAATCGCCTTTGTTCACCTTGATGCCGACCTGTATGCCTCTACTTTAAGTGTGCTTAAAAGTATTGCCCCATTCCTGCAAACAGGTACACTGCTGCTGTTTGATGAGTATTTTGGTCAGATTGGCTGGCGCGAAGGCGAACACAAGGCCCTTTCCGATTGGCTGGCACAGCACCCCCATATCACCGCCAATTGTTTGGCCTTAAGCTCCAGTGGGGCAGTATTAATGCACATTGATATCAAGTAAACGGATGAAGCAACAACCGAAAGATGGGGTAGTGATTATCCTTGGCCCGCCCGACGACCGCCGTTGTTTTGATCTGTTCAACTGGCTGCGTGTGGAACACCCGGAATGGCAATTTGCCATAACTGCATCCAAAGGCGCTGATTTAAATAAAATGATTTATCCCGGTGCCCTGTATTTGCCAGCCGGGTCTTCAGCAGCCCTGCTAGATGCCGTGCGTGCAAAACCCGCCAATACGTTTGTGTATCTGCCTTTTTTCGAAAAAGATATCGAAGGCCTTTTGGCAATCAGCAAAGAATGGCCGGAAAACTTCAGGGCCTTGCTGCCCAAGGCAGAATCGTTCCTCATAGCAGTTAACAAAGCCAGTTTTACAGCTCACTTTCAGGATATGGGCCTGGTGCCAAAAAGCTTTAGCCTTGCTGAGCTGCAACTGCATTTTCCCGAAACCGGTGTTGTAGCCAAACCACCATTGGGCAGGGGTGCCATCGGCATGCGCTTTATTAACAACCGAAGCCAGCTCAACCATATTCAGGCAGATGATGTCATACAGGAAAAACTGGGTGACGGCCATAGCGTGATTGGTGCCTTTTACCTTTGTTATAAAGGAAAGGTAATTTTACACCATCAGCACCGACGCATTCGTACCTACCCGGCCGACGGGGGCGTTTCAACACATGCCGCTTGTGAGCATATCCCCGAAATAGCAGAGAAGGGCACACGAATTTTGGAGTCGCTTGGCTGGGAAGGCCTTGCCATGCTTGAATTTCTGCCCCAAAGCCAAACAGGTGCTTACCTAGCCATCGAGTGCAACACGCGTCTTTGGGGCTCCTGCCTGTTGGGGGAGTATGCCGGATATGCCCCGGTGGAAACCTATATCAACCTATGTTTGGGAAATGCTGTTCCTGACAAGCCAAAACGGC
>CAYTUA010000157.1:0-5203 GCA_964440855.1 uncultured Lentimicrobiaceae bacterium | reverse complement strand
GGCTTATCCCTTTGTATGTTCACACACGCCTACAAAATTAAGCAAAACAGCAATCAATGCAACCAAGTATTGAAATAGATTTTACAAACAACTTATCCCGATTGTTATGCATTTATTCGTATTTTTGAATCGCTGCACTTGAAAAATATGCTTAGAAAAATATTTATTTTACTTTCGCTTACTCTCTGTTATGCTGATGCTTATGCAACTCATCAGCGTGCAGCCGAAATTACTTACCGCCACCTTTCGGGCCTCACTTACGAATTTACCATCGTTACTTACACCTATGCCATCAGCCCTGCCGACCGCTGCGAATTGCTGATTGTGTATAGCGATGGCACCAATGCCATTCTGCCCCGTGTGAATGGTGTGGCAGGCCTTACACCCGGAAACATTGAGTGTGCGCACCTGGGCGAACTTATTGAACCAACCATACGTTATAGCATTTATCAAGGCACACACACTTTTCCTGCACCAGGCAATTACACCATATCGGTGGAGGACCCTAACAGAAACCTGGGTGTTGTAAATATCCCCAACTCAGTGAACGTACCCATGTATGTCGAGAGCACACTGATCATCAACCCCTTTCTTGGCAACAACAATTCTGTTCAATTACTCAACCCGCCAATCGATAAAGGTTGCGTAGGCAAATTGTTTATTCACAATCCATCCGCTTACGATCCTGATGGTGATAGTTTGAGCTTCAAGCTAATAAACTGCAGGGGAACTGGTGGGCTTGATATACCGGGCTACACCTTGCCCATGGCTTCGGAACGGTTTGTCATGGATGGCATCACAGGTGATTTGATTTGGGAAAACCCCATGCTACAGGGTGAATACAATGTGGCATTTATTGTAGAGGAATGGCGGAATGGCATCATGGTGGGTTCTGTTACACGTGATTTGCAAATAGAAATTGGTGCTTGCGACAACAACCCGCCTGATATTTCCACCATAGCAGACACCTGTATTATTGCCGGAAATACCTTGACTTTCGATATCACAGCCATTGATCCTGATGGCAACAATGTGACACTCACAGCCAATGGCGGCCCATTTGAATTGCCTGAAAGTCCTGCATCCATCATCCCCGACCCCGCTACCGGCAATGATACGGTATCTAGCAGTTTTTACTGGAATACAAAATGCAGCCATGTGCGCCAAGCACCATTTACTGCCCTTTTTAAAGCGAGGGATGCCCATCCTGTTGTGAGCCTCACCAGTTACCAATCTGTTATGATTACAGTGATTGGCCCAGCTGTGGAAGACTTGCAAACAGAGCCACTTGGCAACAACATCAACCTGAGTTGGTCGCCCTATAGTTGCCAAAATATTACAGGCTTCAAAATTTACAGGCGAAGCGGTGCCTATGGCTACGAGGCAGGATATTGCGAAACAGGTGTGCCTGCCTACACCGGATATCAATTGGTTGGCGAAGCAACAGCCAGTCAATTGAGCTTTGTTGATGACAACAATGGCGTAGGTTTGGTTCCTGGTATTGATTATTGCTATATGGTTGTAGCCATTTTCCCGGATGGTGCCGAGAGTATTGCAAGCAACGAAAGCTGTGCAGCCCTCAATCGCGACCTGCCCGTGATGACCCATGTAAGCAACGACAGCCTAAACCTGGCATCGGGCCATGTGCTGACGGCCTGGTCAAAACCAGTTGATTTAGACACTGTGCAATATCCGGGTCCATACAAATACGAGCTGTATCGATTTGCAGGCAACTTGGGCCAAAATGAACAACTCGTTTTCACTGGAAACGGTCTTAATGATACACTCTTTACAGATTCCGGCATTAATCTGAACCAAAGCAGCGAGTCCCATTCCTATTATGTACACCTTAAGAGTGATGTGGTTGGTGCAATAGGCAGCAGCAGGCCGGCTTCTTCTGTTTTTCTTGAAATAGTTGAAACTGACCGCGAAAACCGATTGAGCTGGCAGCCAAACGTACCCTGGATGATCGACAGTGTGCTGATTTATAGACAAGATCCCGGCGAATCAGTATTCAAATTGGTGGGTTCAGCCAGCACAAATCAATACCAGGATATGGAGGTGGAAAATGGCGAAACCTATTGCTACTATTTACAAACCATCGGCGGCTATTCAGTACCAGGCATTATTCATCCAATCATCAATTTTTCTCAAATTGCTTGTGGAACACCCATCGACAATGTCGCCCCATGCCCTCCTTTCTTGCAAGTTTCGACAGATTGTGAAACAATCGAAAACACATTGAACTGGCAAAACCGCTACGACAGTTGCAGTTATGATATCGAAAAATATTATGTGTACTACACAGCTACAGCAAGTCAGGAATTTATCCGCATCGATTCGCTTTTTGATATCAATGATACCATATACACACACCGAAACCTTTCCTATGTTACAGGCTGTTATTATATAAAGGCTGTGGACGACAACAACAATATTTCAGAGGCATCCAATATTGTGTGCGTCGATTTTGACGCTTGTCCAGTCTATGAACTTCCCAATGTATTCACCCCCAATGGCGACCAGGTGAACGATCTAATGGTGCCCATCAATTACCCTGCATCCAACCCCAAAGCCATTGTGGAACAGGTTGAAATGACCATCTTCAATCGCTGGGGAAATGTGGTTTTTGTCACCAATGATCCTCTAATCAATTGGGATGGAAAGCACTACAACAATGGACAAGATGTTGCTGACGGGGTGTACTTTTATGTTTGCAAGCTATTTATCAGAACCTTCGACGGCCTGCAAGAAATTAGCCTGCAAGGCTCAGTAACGGTGATGAGATAAAATTCCCCAACTTTTCCAATATCATAAGCATCTGATTTATTTCCCTTGTTTTCAGGAAACTCTGACTACAAGCAAAGCAATCAACATTCCGTCATAGGCATTATGTCCCTTTTGCTATGTGCAACAAAATCCTCAAGCAAGGTAAAAATCGCCATATCCCCGAATCGGGTATTGATTATTGGTGAAATTTGGGAAAAATATCCACCATCGGCAGGTCATTTTTGAGGATTTTCAGCCAGAAAAAGCCACAAAATCAAGCTAAATCTACATTTCTGTGCAAGTTAACATAAAATTAACATGGCTTGAATCAGCTCAATGATAAGCTATTAAGTACATCTTTACCACTTTTTGTTTAACTTTTTCATGAAAACGCTTGACAAAATGATTTTCTTGTTTAATTTTGCATCGTAAACATTAAACAAAACCTAAAACACAATAGCCATGACAGCAATCGAGTTCAATTACAATCTGACCAGCCTGCAAAAATACTTGTTGGTATTTGCAAAGCAACTTACCGGAAACGAGGAAGACGCCAATGACCTGTTGCAGGAAACTTATTTGAAAGCTTTGGTTTACCGCGAAAAATATGTAAACCACAATAATTTTAAGGCATGGGTTTACACCATCATGAAGAATATTTTCATCAACAACTACCGTCGCAATAAAAAAGCCAAGACCATTATTGATCAAACAGACAACCTGTATTTTCTGAACAGTGGCGCTGAAGACCGCTTCTCCAATCCAGAAGTAATGTTGAACAGCAAGGAAATTCAGAAAGGAATTGACAGCTTGGATAATGATTTCCGCAAGGCTTTTGATATGTACAACGAAGGCTTTAAGTACAAGGAAATAGCAGACGATTTGAATCTGACCATTGGCACTGTGAAAAGCCGTATTTTCTACAGCCGCAAAAAACTGATGGAAACTCTCAGCGAATACAACCCAAACTAAAAAATTTATCTGTTAAATTTTTGTTTAATCTTTTAATCCATTTATTAAACAGTTTTAAATAATGTTAATTAACTCTTAAATCTTTGAATGAGCATTAGGGCAGAATCAAATTCGTCTGTCCCAGCCAAAGAGAAGATTGGCATTATACAAACCTTAACTCAATAATTCTAACTAATAACTAATCTAAAACTACTCAAAATGAAATCATTAAAAATTTACGGTTTAATTCTAATGGCCTTGCTCTTTGTCGGGTCGACTGCACTGATGGCGCAATCAGCACGGGTGCAAATAATTCACAACTCAGCTGACGCCGAAGCAGAGGTGGTTGACGTTTGGCTTAACGAAACCAAACTGATCGAGAACTTTTCCTTCAGAACAGCCACACCCTTTATTGATGCCCCTGCCGGTGTACTTCTTAATATTGGTATTGCTCCGCCAAACAGCAGCAGTTGGACCCAGTCATTCAGAATTAAACAAGTGGCGCTAACAGCGGGGGAAACCTATGTTGTTGTTGCTAGCGGCATCATCAGCACATCCGGTTATAACCCTTCGCCTACTTTCAAAGTAAGCGTTTATCCTGTTGGCCGTGAGGCCGCCTCCCAACCAGAAAACACAGATGTTCTGGTCGTCCATGGCTCTACCGATGCTCCTACAGTTGATATCTATGAAACAGGTGTTGGAGCAGGTCAGATTGTAAATAATCTGGTGTATGAAAATGTTGCAGGATACCTAGAATTGCCTACAATGAATTATGTACTCGAAATTCGTGATGAAACCGGACAGAATACAGTAGCTGCTTATGATGCTCCCCTTGCTTCCTTAAATTTGGAGGGCAATGCAATTACAGTTCTAGCCTCAGGCTTCCTAAACCCCGGCAACAATAGCAATGGACCAGCCTTTGGATTGTGGGCAGCACTGTCCTCCGGCGGAGATTTAATTGAATTACCAGCTTCTGTAACTCAGCCTATTGCCCGAGTCCAGGTAATCCACAATGCAGCTGATGCAGCTGCCGAAGTAGTTGACGTTTGGCTCAACGACACCAAATTAATAGAAGACTTTGCTTTTCGCACAGCTTCTCCGTTTATTGATGCTCCTGCAGGAGTTGAGTTCACCATTGCCATTCAGGCTCCTGGTAGCACAAGTCCCGAAAATCCAATCTGGTCGCAAAACTACACCTTAGCAAGTGATGAGACTTATGTGCTTGTAGCCAACGGCATAGTAAGCCCCAGCGGATATGAGCCAGCCATACCATTCGATATCTATGTATATGATATGGGTCGCGAAGAAGCAAGCATGATGAATAATACAGACATACTTGTACACCACGGCTCGACTGACGCACCAACTGTTGATGTGGTTGAAGTTGGAGTAGGTTATGGAACAGTAGTTGACGACATCTCCTACGGCGAATTCGACGGATACCTGGAATTACCTACATCAGATGACTATTTATTAAATCTTT
>CAYTUA010000156.1:0-3968 GCA_964440855.1 uncultured Lentimicrobiaceae bacterium | reverse complement strand
TTTGACAGTTCACTCGGCTCTTCTTTATTTTCAATCAAACTACATATTCACGAAGGAATAAGTGCAGATATTGTATATTCTAAAAATGCTGATTTCGATGAATGTGTTTATATCTTGAAACCAACAGACGACACAAGAGACGCTGTTCAACAAAAATTCAAAGAATTAAATGAAAAGATTGCAGAGAGAACAAAAACAGATATTATTGACCAACTCTCAAAACAATTAAAAGGAATTCAAATATCGAACGAAGAAATGCCTGGCACAATTAGAGCAATAGCAGAAAAAATAAAAATAGAAAATATGCAACACGTGGTGAGAGAAAATGGACTGCATCTTAAGAAGGTGTTTGAAAATTTGAAATACGAAGCAATTCTAAACAAGCACCATTATTAAAATGGCGAACACACAACATGCTATACCTGTCGATTGCAGGGGCAGTGCAGGTTTCGGGGTTTCTATTTTGCATTTTCTTTCGTCTATGCGGCCAGCTTAGCAGCCCGTAATCCGCAACTGCAGGCAGAGTGGCCGTTGCGTGTATTTGCTCGGTTAGCTAACATATAAAGAGACGATGAACCAATTTATAGTAAGAAAAATAGTTGAAGGAAATTTTAGATATTCAAAACTTAATGATTATCTGACTGATACTGACTTGGAGAAAGGAAAAAAGAAACTGACAAAGAATTTTAAAATCCAAACTGACAATTGGGATGTTACAAAAAATTCTGAGTGGGTTTTACGTCATTATTTAGCCACAAAAATGATTATGTCATCTACAATAATGTTGACTTCACTTGTATTTGGGAAAGAACGTAATCTTAGAGTAACAGAACCATATTTAATCTATTATTCTTTACTAAACGTTGCACGCAGTGTAATGTTTACAAGTCCAATGTCAGATTGGAGAAACGGAGAACTTATTAATTCCACTCATACAAAGACTTTGAATATTGTAGGTGATGCAGTTAGTCAGTTTAATAAACAAAGAGGTGAAGAAATAAAGGAATTATTGGAACGTGCAAAAGAATATAGAGAATTATTTTCATATAAATTTCCAGCAAATGGAATTACAAATTTTGAGGTTGAGTTAAATGATGCAATTGACACTTGTTCATTTCTGGCTGAATTCGCACAGTTTCAAAGTGAGATTTTAGAAAATCAGAATTTTTCAAAAGAAATTATTGAAGATAAACTTGACAGAGAAATACTAAAAAGAGGATTTTTATACAAAGGGAAAAAGTATGATTTCTTAGACAATGAGGATTGGTATAGACTTGATTATATTTTGAGAAAACAGCCATTCCCAGTTAGTTTATATTTTACACTTTCGGAAGGAATGGTTGAGGACTTTTTTGGCGCATGGTATCCATATGACAAAGAAGAAAGCGAAGACAATTATAACCCAGATGATAATTGGAGTTTAATATTTCCAATGCCATGACAATAAATACGTTGGCTAACAAAAAATACAGGCCATTTGGCAGATAGTACTAAAAATGAAGATGGTAGGAATTAATATACATAGTAGCATCTTGAAAGTTTGGAGCATTGAAATGCCAAACGCACCATATTCAAACAGTTGGACGAAAGCACAAGCTGCGCCAAAAATTTTCATTTAGGCATAGATTGGCAGCCAAATCCGAACTGTGGTGTTTGGCTTTTGTTATCCGGTAATTTCTCAAGTATCAGATTCATTGTGTTTGTTCATGGGGATGAAGATGCTTTTTGGTTAATAAAAATGATTTATAACTCAAAAATATTATGATATTTTTGAGTTATACATTAAAAAATTTGGAATTTATAGGCGTTTAAGTGCAGCAACAAACACAAATCTGCTTGCAATTTGCACTATGAATATGATTGAAAAGGCAAAAGAAATCAATACAGGTAAGGAACAAATAATTGCTTCCAAAAGAGATGGTAAGATGTTTTTTTGATGCATTGCGAATGATTGGAAGCCTTCTAAAACTTAGAAAAAGCTGTAGATGATTACAATGCTTTTTCTCTTTTAATTGCTTCAAAATTTTTCGCATCTTTGATAAAAATACCCGCTATGAAAGCCTGCATCAATATTTACCAACTCTTTCCCCGGCTTTTTGGCAACAAAAACACCCAAAGCATCCCCTATGGAACGATGCTTGAAAACGGTTGCGGCAAGTTTTCGGATATCAATACGGCAGCTATTGAAAGCCTGAAGAATATGGGCATTACCCATATCTGGCTCACGGGAATCATACGGCATGCCACACTAACTGATTATGCCGCTTATGGAATTCCCCCTAGCCATCCCGCGGTGGTTAAGGGCCGGGCCGGTTCGCCTTATGCTATCAGCGATTATTATGATGTGGACCCCGATCTGGCTACTGACCCGGCAAGGCGTATGGAGGAGTTTGGCAGTTTGATCGAACGCATCCACCAAACTGGCCTCAAAGTGCTGATTGATTTTGTGCCCAACCACCTGGCCCGGCAATACAAATCTGTAGCCAAACCAAAAGGAGTGCGCGATTTTGGGGCAGATGACGATCAATCTGTATTCTTCAAACCTTCCAATAATTTTTATTACATAGCTGATGAGGCATTTGTTCCGCCTGCACGACACAGCGATCCGCTTGCCCTTGCTGCCGATTCGAGCTATCAAGAATTTCCGGCCAGGGTTACCGGAAACGACTGCTACGCCGCCCAACCATCCATCAATGATTGGTATGAAACCGTTAAACTGAATTATGGCATCGATTTCTTCAATGCCGAAGAAACCCACTTCAACCCTGTTCCTGATACCTGGAAGAAAATGCTGCATATTTTGCAATATTGGGCAGCCAAGGGTGTGGATGGCTTCCGCACGGACATGTCGGAAATGGTACCGGTTGAATTCTGGAAATGGCTTATACAGCATTTGCGAAAAGATGATGATAAGCTTTTGTTTATTGCTGAAATATATCAGCCTTCTCTTTACAAATCATTTATCGAAGCCGGCTTTGATTATTTATACGATAAGGTGGGGCTATACAATACCATGGAGTCCGTTTTAAAGCAAGAAAACGCTGCCGAATCATTGAGTACATGCTGGAAAAAACTGCCCATTGCCGATAAGTATATGCTCCGTTTTATGGAGAACCATGACGAGCCACGCCTGGCATCACCTCAGATGGCTGGAAATGCTTTTGCATCCCTGCCGGCTGTTGCTGTGAGTGCACTGATGCATACAGGCCCCTTTATGATTTACAATGGTCAGGAATTGGGTGAGAAAGCCGAAGGGTCGCCAGGCTATAGTGGAGATGATGGCCGAACGAGCATTTTCGATTATACCCATATGCCTTCCATCCAAAACTGGATAAAAGACGGTCGGTTCGATAGCAGTTTATTGAGCCTGGAGCAAAAGCAGTTGAGAACGTTTTACGCAAAAATACTTCATCTCCGGCAAAATCATCGGGCGTTTAGCAAAGGAGCTTTTTACGACTTGATGTGGGCCAATCCCTGGTACACTGAATTTGATCCCCGCCATGTGTATGCTTTTATGCGATATGTTGACAATGAGGTGATTGTAGTAGTAGCCAGTTTCAACCGAAGCGAAAGCAGGTCGTTGCGGCTCAAAATTCCAAAAGACGCCCTTGAATCAGCAGGATTATCTGCAGAAAAGTCAACCAACTGGATGGCTGTCAGTCTTCTGAATCCTGACACTATGCATACTTTTGACTTACAGCAAATCAGTACGGAGGGGATTCGGGTATTCTTGCAATATTCAGAAACAGCAATATTTACACTTAAACCACACGAATGACCATGGAAAAGAAAATGATGCCACTTGTAAAAAACGATTCATGGCTCGAGCCGGTTAGTCAGGCTGTTGCAGAACGTTATGAAAGATTCCGCAACAGGATGGATTATATCCAAAACAATTATGGCAGCCTGCGCGCCTATGCTTCGGCTGATCAGCTTTTTGGATTTAATTATGATCCGGTGCGCAAAGG
>CAYTUA010000155.1:0-4353 GCA_964440855.1 uncultured Lentimicrobiaceae bacterium | reverse complement strand
GCCCCCTGTTGTGAAGACCATATCGTAATGCTCCTCTTTGGCCTTTCGCAGAATGAACCTAAGGCTATCAGCGTCGTCCGCAATCAATTTGTGTTCAATATTATGATGCCAGCGGCTTTGGGTAAAAAAGCCTTCCAGTTGCGCTATTATTTCGGGGCCGCTCAAATCATCATATTCCCCACGCGAAGCCCTGTCGGACAAGGTGATAACCAATACTTTAAATACTATTGGCAGGTATTCTACCTTGTCGCCTGCCTTGACGATGCCGCCCTGCACTACCCGGGCAAAAATACCTTCCTTGGGCATTACGCAGTTGCCTACTTCTTTAAAAATGGCACAAGAAGTACCATGGCATTTTTTTCCTATTTGTGTGATTTCGAGTATGGTTTTGCCAATTTTTAGACGGTCAAAAGGGGCAGTCTCGTGTAAAATAAGGCCTTGTGTGGTTATGTTTTCTGCAAATTCACCAAAAGCGATTTGTCGTCCGGCTTCCTTGCTGAACTTCATAAAACTCTCATTCCCGAGCAAACTTACCTGACGATGCCATTTGCCGGCATGGGCATCATGCTCTACCCCTTCATTGTTCAATAGGATTTCGGGAACAGCTGTTTTAGCAGTTCCTTTCTCCTTCGAACTATTTACTGAAACTACTTTAATGGTTTTGGGCATAACAAGGCGAAATTAATTGAATTAAGACCAACAAAAAGGTAAAAAAATAAGCAGGAAGAAGCCGGCCCACCCTTACGGCAAAAATATAAAATTTAAGGGTTGGTAGCGAAAAACAGCTATTTCTTTAACGACATTCAACTGGTTTTAGCTGCAACAAAACCACGTTTTCAACGTGATGGGTTTGCGGGAACATATCCACCGGCTGAACTGCTTCGACTGTGTATTTTTTGCTGAGCATAGCAATATCACGTGCCTGCGAGGCCGGATTGCAACTAATGTACACAATTTTCGGCGCCCCGATACTGAGCAATTGGTCCAGCACTTTTTCGTGCATGCCTGCGCGGGGCGGGTCAGTAATTACAACCTCCGGTGTCCCATTGTCCGAAACAAATGCGTCATCAAGCAATTTGGCCATATCACCCGCATAAAACAGGGTATTTTCAATACCATTCAATTCGGCATTGAGCCTGGCATCGGCAACAGCTTCTTCAACATACTCAATACCAACAACTTTTTTTACACTCTTAGCGATGTAGTTCGCAATAGTTCCGGTACCAGTATAAAGGTCATAAACCAACTCATCCCCTTTGAAGCTGGCAAAATCAAACGCTGTCTGATATAGCTTTTCAGCCTGAACCGGATTGGTTTGGTAAAAAGATACAGGGCCAATGCGATAAACCACATCGGCCTGACCGTTAACAGGTGACTTCATCTTTTCGGTAATATAGGGTAAGCCACTGAACAGTTTCACCGGCAAGTCGCTGATGGTATCGTTCTTTTTTGAATTCACTACATACATAAGGGAAGTGATTTCAGGAAAGCGCTTTGCAATCGTTGGAAGAACAATTTGTGTAATACGTTCATCTTCCTCGGCAATAACCAACACCGCCATCACATCGCCTGTGGTGGCTGTACGGACAATCAGGTTGCGCATTAAGCCCTGGTGCTGCCGCACATCATAAAATGACAACTGGAGCTCAATCCCCAAATCACGAACAAAAAGACGTATGGCATTGGAGGGATCCCTCTGCAGATAACAATGCTCCACATCTAAAATACGGTCGAACATACCTGTAAGGTGAAAACCAAGACCTTTTAATTCGTCTTCATTCTTGGTGCCTCTGGGAGCACCGTCAGTAAGCCATTTCCGATTCGAAAAAGTGTATTCCAGTTTGTTGCGGTAATAGAAGCTATCATCTGAGCGCAATATAGTCTTAAGCTCCGGAAAAGGAACTTTTGCAATACGTTCCAAACTGTCTTTTACCTGCTTTTGTTTGTAATGCAACTGCCATTCATAGTCGAGGTGCTGCCATTTGCAACCGCCACACAGTCCGAAATGACTGCAGAGGGGTGTTGTCCTTTTGTCAGATTTTTTGTGGAACAGCTGAATTTTTCCTTCAAAGTAATTCTTCTTTTTTTTATAATAAACAATATCTACTACATCACCAGGGGCACCGTATGGAATAAACACCACTTTATTATCGGGCTTGGCAATGCTTACCCCTTCTGCACCAGCATCCACAATCTCAACTTGCTCCACCAATTCGTGCTTTCGTCTGTTTTTCATTGTCTGTGTACCAATAATTACATTTTTGGTTGGCAAAGCTACAAAATAAAGCAGGGGATCATTCCAAAGCTAACGATGATAAATGACAGCCCATTTCTTTCCTGACTTGTCCCCTATTAAATTAGTGCGGTCGTAAGTATTTAATAATCAGTGTTTGTATTTAAAAAAAGACTAAATTTACCGCACTAAAGGTAAGATTAGTATGAAAATCAGGGTTGTCAAAACCGCCTCAAAGGCACAGGCAGTGCAGGTTGTTCAATACCAGAACAACAAAAGGATTGTTTTGCAGCATATCGGTTCCGCACATACAGAGGAAGCACTAAACGATTTAATGATATTTGCGGAAGAATGGATAAAGGATAACACCAGCCAACTCTCCATCTTCCCCGATGAAAATCCCAACAAGTTGTTGCACCTCAACCACAGCACCTTTATTGGCATTAAATACCGTTTCTTTCACACGCAGATCCGTGCAATACTGGATATGATTAAATGGGATGACTTGCCTGCCTTGTTAAACGATTTGGTAGCAATAAGGATATTTGAACCCGCATCCAAACTTCGTTCCCTTGAGCTGCTGGAACAGTTTTTCGGCATCAACCATAGCCGCAAGACATACTACAAGATTGCCCCCGACTGCATTGACCTTAAGAAAATAGTCGCGCAAAAGGTTGCATGCTTTGCGGGTCTTCATTACTCGTTCAATTTCGATATCCTGTTTTACGATGTTACAACACTTTACTTTGAAACTTTTGAAGAAGACGGTTTGCGCAAGAACGGTTTTTCGAAAGACAACAAATCCCAACAGCCACAAATACTGATCGCCCTGATGGTAAGCAAAGAAGGCTTCCCCGTTGCCTATGAGGTGTTTTCGGGCAATACCTTTGAAGGGCACACCATCATCCCGGTTATTAAAGATTTTATTGAAAGAAACCGAGTGAAAGAATTTACCGTAGTAGCCGATGCAGCGATGATCAGCTCGGAAAACATACAGAAATTGACCCAAAACAACATCAACTACATCGTAGGGGCACGGCTTGGGAATATCCCCTCAGCACTGCTGGAAACCATTGACAAAACCATCATCCGGGAAGACGGCAAAAGCATACGGATAAAAACGGATAACGGTTATCTTATTTGTAGCTATTCATCGGTAAGGTACCGCAAGGATCGATACGAAATGGAGAAGCAAATCGAAAAAGCACAACAGGTAATTGCAAAACCGTCAAAAAGCAAAAAAATAAAGTTTACCCAGACAAAGGGACAGAAAATAGAACTCAATGAAGCACTGATTGAGAAAACGCACAAACTGCTTGGGATCAAAGGATACTATACCAATCTGGAAGCATCGGTTGTCGACAATAAGATGATAATAGAGCGTTACCACGAACTTTATAAGGTAGAACAAGCCTTCAGGATATCAAAAAACGACCTGCAAACAAGGCCTGTTTTTCACTTTAAGGAACAACCGATAAAACTGCATATTCTGATTTGCTTTATGGCACTCGTCGTATCAAAGCATATTGAATTAAAAACAGGCGTTTCGATTAGAAAATTTATAGATGAATCAAAAAAAATCGTTGATGGTGAAATACTGAACCACATCACCAAAAAAATAGTAACCGTCAAAGCCCAACCAACTCCGAAAATGAAGGAGCTTATAGCAAAATTAGAAGCGCCGCACTAAAAGGGACAAGTCAGGAGGATGAATCATGCATTGAGGGGTTGAACCTGATCAAATAAGTTTTATCCAATCAGCATACTACATGCAAGTAAAAACCCTCACTTTATAGAAAATTCAAAGTGAGGGCAAAAACAAAAAACACATGAAAACACTACTTATGGACGTGATGATAACCCGTTATAATTCCTTTAAAATTGTCGGTTATCTTTTTACCCGTCGTGCAAACATAAATGTGGATAATCAAGAATATTGAAATCAAAAAACCAATGGCTGAATGCAACACGGCGGTAAGGAAAATACCGCTGTAACCAAATACCTCTTTGGCAATAGTTTCGGGGAAAAGCAAGGCCAATCCTGTAGTTATCACCACAGGAAGGAAAAACACCATTACAACTGAATAGGTCATGGCCTGCAATGGATTAAACTTATTTTC
>CAYTUA010000154.1:0-13878 GCA_964440855.1 uncultured Lentimicrobiaceae bacterium | reverse complement strand
AAGGGGGATGTTTTTATTTTTTTTTTGGAAGAAAACCGCTTTTTTGATGTTAGGATAATTGCTAAATTTGTGACTATCATAAATATTTTATTATGTTTTCTGAAAACGAGAAAGCAGTTATTACAGATAAACACATCGCTTTGATTGAGCGGCTATCGTCCGGTTGCACCCAGGAAGAACTGAAGAAGATCAACCTGGCGTTTGAATGGGCCAGCAAAACATACAACGGCCAGCGATTGGGATCGGGCAAGCCTTATATCTTGCATTTGATTGAACTTGCCCATATTGCTGTGGATGAAATAGGACTGGGTACCACATCCGTGATAGCTGCTTTTTTGCATGGCATCAACCTGAAATCAGATTTTTCTCTCGGAATGATTGAGGAAAAATTTGGCAGCGGGGTTCGTTTGATTGTTGACGGGTTTAACCGTGTGTCGCAAATGCGCACAGAACGGCTCTCCTTTCAGTCGGATAGTTTCAGGAAGTTGTTTCTAACTTTGATCGATGACATTCGGGTTATTTTGCTCAAAATTGCCCATCGCCTCTATGATTTGCGCAACCCTGACGATGTGGCTTCCGAAAAGCTGAAGCCTTTTATGCAAGAGGTAAAGCACCTTTATATCCCCATTGCCCACCGCCTGGGATTGTATAACATCAAAGCGGAGTTTGAAGAGAAGGTCATGATGTATGAAAACCCGGAAATTTTTCAGGGCATCAATGAGCAGATCAAGGCAACGAAGAAAAAGCAAGAGGTATTTATACAGGATTTTCTGGCGCCTATTGAAAGGGAATTATTGGCTCAGGGTCTTGATTGCAGCGTAAAGTGGCGTACCAAATCCATCCCTTCAATCTATGCCAAAATGAAGGCGCAAAACGTTGATTTTGATCAGGTATACGATATTTTTGCCGTTCGTATCATTACCAAAAGCAAACCTAAAAAGGAAAAAGAAGACTGCTGGCGAGTATATTCCATTGTTACTGATATTTACCAGCCCAATCCCAAGCGCTTACGTGATTGGATTACCACACCCAAGGCTTCTGGCTATGAATCGCTCCATACCACGGTAAAATCAATGGGCGACAGGTGGGTTGAAGTTCAAATCCGCTCAGAGCGTATGGATGAAATTGCTGAGCGCGGACAAGCAGCGCACTGGCGTTATAAAGGTACAGACAAAAAGCGCGATATGGAGGATTGGTTGAATCAGGTGCGGGATGTTCTTGAAAACCCTGATCAAATCAATTTTGACCAAACCAACCGCAACAAACCAAAACCA
This sequence comes from uncultured Lentimicrobiaceae bacterium, assembly GCA_964440855.1. Lineage (GTDB taxonomy): Bacteria > Bacteroidota > Bacteroidia > Bacteroidales > F082 > CALAZZ01. The sequence continues at coordinate 12,604 of CAYTUA010000154.1, read as the reverse complement.
AAGAATGAAAAGATCTTTATTTTCACACCCAATGGCGATTTAAAACAACTGCCCGAAGGTTCCACAGTGCTCGACTTTGCCTATGAAGTGCATACCAAAGTGGGTGAAACATGCAGTGGTGCCAAAGTGAATAATAAAAACGTCCCGATAAGGTATCAGCTGCAGAATGGTGACAAGGTAGAGATCATTACCAGCAAAAAGCAATACCCCAAGCAGGACTGGCTTGGCTTTGTTGTTACCGAAAGGGCCCGTTCCAAGATAAAAAAGTTTGTCAGAGAGGAGGACCTGCGCGAATCCGAAGCCGGAAAGGAACTGTTGGTGCGAAAGCTCAAGAACTGGAAGATTCCATACAATGATCAGGGAATCAATTATTTGGTTAAGACATTTAAAACGGACACAGCCATTGAACTGTATCACCAGCTTGCAACGGAGAAGATTGATCTGCAAGACATAAAAAAGTGTTTGCTCGAATTTGCCGAATTGGATAAGGAGCGCCAAGCTGCCAGGGCAAACAAGACGGAAGATAAGATTTCCTTTAAAATGCCTGGTCAGGGGGAGGAAAAATCGAATGATGATTTTTTAATTATCGACCAATCGCTGAAAAACGTCAATTTTAAATTGGCAAAATGTTGCAACCCCATACCGGGTGATTCGGTGTTTGGCTTTGTTACCATCGGAAGCGGTATCACCATCCACAGGGTGAATTGCCCCAATGCTTCGCGTTTGGTCGAAAGGTACAGCTACAGGGTGATGAAAGTGCGCTGGCGGGGCGAAAGCGATAACCCTGTTTTCAATGCGGCGATACGCGTGCAGGGCAAGGATTTGCTTGGATTGGTGGGTGAAATAACAAAAGTGATTTCAAATGATCTGAAAGTAAATATGCGCTCCATCTCTTTCGATACGCGGGATGGGATGTTTAACGGCAGCATACAATTGCAAATCAAAGATGTGGAAAACCTGGAGCAGTTGATGCACAAATTATTAAAAGTAAATGGTGTAGAAAAAGTTAGCCGGCTCAAATAGAAACTTTTGTTGCTGATGTTTGTTTTTAGTTAATTGATAAAAGAAAAATACGAAATGGTCATTCAACTATTCATCTTTGCCTGGCTCTTTATTGGGCTCTCGGTGTGGTTTTATGTTAAAAAGCGCAAACCGCTGGCAGTAACTTTTATGCTTATGGGTATTTTCGCCATGGCATTCTTTTTTATTGTAAGGTGGCTGTATCCCCACACGGTGCCTTTCTGATTGCCCGTTATGCAGGGAATGGTAGTTTAAACCAGGGTTTTATAATAGATGTTTTATCTTCAGGCTCTTGCCTGTGCCTGAACTCATTGGTTTGCCTGTTGTAGATATAGTCCTTTTGCCATTCCAGGTGGTTTTTTGAAATTTCATCAACAGCCATAATGAGTGTTTCCAGTTCCTTGTCGGTCATGGTGGGATGCAGCGATGCCCTGATCCAGCCGGGCTTTTGCGACAGGTCGCCGTGGTTGATCAGGTCGGTTATTTCCTTTGATTGATCGTGGCTTACATCCAATAGGAAATGGCCATAGGTGCCTGCGCATGCACAGCCCCCGCGCACCTGAATGCCGAAGCGGTCGTTTAGAAGTTTTACAACCAGATTAAAATGAATGTCTTCCAAATAGAAGGAAAGCACCCCCAAACGCTCTTCTATATTGTCGGCTAGTATTTTGAGGCCTTTTATTTTTCTAAATCCGGTAAAAGCCAATTGCACCAATTCGCGCTCACGATCATGCATTTTTTTTGTGTCCATCTGGTTTTTCACTTCAATGGCAAGAGCTGTTCGAATGGCCTGCAAAAAGCCGGGTGTACCACCATCTTCGCGCAATTCGATGTCATCGATGTATTTGTATTCGCCCCAGGGGTTGGTCCAGTCAACAGTGCCTCCACCCGGATTATCAGGGGTTGGGCTATTGTAAAGGCTGCGGTCGAAAATCATTACGCCTGAACTTCCGGGGCCACCCAAAAACTTATGGGGGCTGAAAAAGATGGCATCGAGTTTTTTCATTTCATCATCGGCCGGATGCATATCGATATCCACATACGGGGCCGATGCCGCAAAATCGATAAAACACACCCCACCATATTCATGCATGATTTTTGCCATTTCGTGGTAGGGGGTTTCTATTCCGGTTACATTGGAACAGGCTGTAAATGAACCGATTTTAAAAACCCTTTCTTTGTATTTTTCCAATTGCGCCCGCAATTCATCCAAGTTGATAAGCAGGTTTTTATCTGGTTGCAAAACAACGACATCCACATTGGTTTCGAACCAACTGGTGTGGTTTGAATGGTGCTCCATATGGCTAAGAAAAACGACCGGCTTTTCCGTTTTTTGAATGCAATCAGTTTTGTGGACCATGCCGCAGTTCTTCAGGCCCATAATGCGCATCATTTTGTTGATAACCGTTGTCATCCCCGATCCGGCTGTAATAATCACATCGTCGGGACATGCATTCACATGTTGTTTGATGAGCTTGTGGGCATGGTGATAGGCCTTGGTCATCAAAGTACCTGTTTCGCTTGTTTCGGTATGCGTATTGCCCACAAAGGGACCAAACACGTTGGCAATTTGATCTTCAATAGGCCGGTAAAGCCTGCCGCTGGCAATCCAATCGGCATAAATCATTTGCTGTTTTCCGTAGGGGGTTGTAAATTCGAGTTGGTTGCCAATAGTCTGCTGGCGAAAGTGTTCAAAGTGTTTTTCAAGCACATTCATTACTTAAAGATTTAGTTCACAGCGTGCCCTGCAAAGGGCAAAATGGTTGTTTCCAGCAAACGATTGCGGACTGGCAAATGTAGGCATTTTTCTGATTATTTCAGAAAAATGTATATTGCAGACATACAGACTATTAAACCGATTTAGTCTTTAACACATCTTACGGAAAAGCCATTGTGCTTGTTTATACTACCTCTCCCGAAATTAGCTGCATTGTGAAACAAATTACGCAACCAGGCAAAGCTTCCCTGTTGTTCGGTGGCTGTCCAATAATAGCCGTAAGTGCCCATTCTGTCGAAGCTGCCGTTCCAGGTGCGGCTGCCGCCGGGAAGAGCTGAAAAAGCTCGTTCATTGGTTGCACCAGTATTTGGGCTTTGCCAGTGGGTGAAGCCTGTTTGTTTGAGTCTGCCACCAGTTGCCGGAAATCCACCTACAAAGTTTCCAAGTATAGTCCATTCTTCATCGGTGGCAGGATGCCACCCAACAGGGCAGGGGTTTTTGCCTCCATTGGTTAGTTCATTCAAGGCATACCAATTGTAAAGGGCTCCATAATCGTGCCTGAATGCTGCATCATTATTGTACCAGCAATAGGCTCCGGTTATTAAATTGATCCATGTTGAGCCATTGGTCACATTGGGAATAGGTGAACCATCTGCATATTTTGTAATTCTAAGGTTTTCGGCCATCCAAACTTGCTCACCAATGTAAACTATAGGGTAGCTGTTCAAATCGGCATCTATGCACGACTGGAAATTAACCATGATACTGGCGGATTGCTCTGCATAAAATGGTGTAACAACAGCATGTTCGTTTCCGTAGGCTGTGAAATGAAAAAGGTCCCCAATTTCGCAATGCACATGAAAAAAACTGCGTCCGTGGGAAGATTTTGGTTGCAATTTATTCCAGTCGGATTGTAATGGGATCAGGATAGGTTTAGTGCCCAAGCCTTTGCTAATGATTTTCGCACTATATATTTCATGTTGGTTTATGTAATGAATGATATAAACACCATTTCCCAGACCCTTAAGCCTAAAACTTTCAATTCCCGATTCCACTTGGCTTTCATACCTGCTGAGTATTTTGCCGGAAATATCACATAGTAATATGGTGAAGTTGTCCTTTACATTGGTGATTAACTTCACCTCCGCTTCGTTTAATGTTGGGTTGGGATAAACAAACAATCCATTTTGCCTTGATTCTGTTTCGGGATATGCCACATAACCATCCCAAAGCACCAGGGTATCAGTGCCTGTCATGGTATAGGTTTCATCCTTCGAAATATTGTGCACTTTAATGCTGTCAATGGTATTGGTTTCGCCTGTGCCAAAGAAATCAACATAATAAATAAATGTTTGGGCAGCTGCGGTATTGAGCCCAAGGAACAAGATTATGAATCCAATATGCAATGATTTTATGCTTGGTTGTATCATAAGACATTTGTTTTGATACAAATGTATGACAATTTGACCTTTTGATCAATCATTTACGTATGAAAGGCTTACTGTTGTTTCAATAGCTGCCTATAAATGATTTTTTTATTGGGTATATCATAAATTTCGACCACCTCACCTAAATTATCCAATTGGTTGGATATGGCAAATTTTTGTAAGGCAGGATAAACCCTGAGGATGCCTAGTAAAACGGATAGTTTTCCACGAAAGGGGAATTCTGTAGAAATGTAAGTAGATGTTGGAAGCGTTTTGATATTGTACTTTCCTTCAAGCTCAGGTATGTGCTTGAGGAGGCTATCTTCCAGAATGCATCCGGCATCGGCGCGTAACTTATCTATTTCAACTTCTTTGGGGTTGTCGTAATAAATACCGAAACCCCTGTAGGTTTCAATATCTTCTTTTTCGAGTAAATCATGGTAAATCTTATCCATTACCACCGCGCTTTGCTTATAATCTCCGGTAATTTCCTCAAAAACAAGGGTTTCACCTCCTGTTTCAGCGATTTGAAGTTCAATTTTAGCAAAGCCTCCAAAATAGATGTAAACAGCGAGCAGAATAACGGCCAGGCCAAGAATAACAAAAAGGGCAGTTTTCATGATCATGGGGATTGGTTTTTACAAAGATACGCATGAAAAACGATCATAACAGAAAAAGTTGCATACTGAATGTGAAATTAATTGCCTCTTGATATCTGCAGCAAGCCCACCTCAATATCACCATTTTCGGGTGTGATGCTAAACCAATTATTGTCTTCGCTAAACCAACGGTACTGCGAGCCAATGCGCACAATATAATCCTGATATTCAGAATTTGCCGGTATAGGGAGCACAAATCCACCATTCCTTCCATTCTCGCTGCCATAGCTAAAAATCAAAGGGTACTCGGTTTCGCCCATGTTTTTTGCTTTGATAATGATGTAGTTGGTGCGACGCTCAATCACGTTTACGGGGCTGAATTCAAAACGCTTTGTTGTGTTGGCCAACACCTGTACTGGTTCCAGGTTTACTTCCACCAATTTGTTGTCCTCAATAATCTGGGCAATTTTCCTGATCATTTCGCGTGGATAGGTTTCCTCGGGATTTATCCTTTCGGCATTGGTATAGGCTTCGATGGCGCGGTCGTATGCTTTGGCATTATATTGCTTATCAGCATCATTGATAAACTTGTTGTATTCAGTCATAATCGCCATTTGCTGCTCGCGAAGCAGGCTTTCGGCCTGTTCAATTTTTTGGTTGGCAATGGCATCATTGGGCAAATAACCACGGGCTGTTTTGTAAGCCACGACTGCTTCACGGTAGTCTTTTTCATTATAATATTGATCACCCACAGCCATAAATTCAACATATTTGGCCTGGTTTTGACGAAAAGCTTCTTCTTTGAGGGCTTGTATTTGCGTAAGTTTATTGCTTGCATAAACCTGGCCGGGTTCAATATCCAGCACTTGATTAAAGGTAGCATCAGCTTCATCAAGTTGTTCATTATCAAGTAAATCATCGCCTAAAGCATTGAGTTCATCAATTCGTTTTTGCCTGTCAGCCAGTGCTTTCCTTTCGGCTATCATTGCCTCTATTGCACTTATTTGCTCAGCAGGGTAGGTTCTTTCAGGAAACAGAAGCAATGCTTCGGCAAAGGTTGATTTGGCTTGTTCAAGCGCTTCATTTTCAAATTGCTGATTGGCTTCCGCTATAAGTGCCTGGTAATTCGATTCGGCTTGCTGTTCCAATTGCTTTTGGGCCATCAGGGCTTCAATTTCCGCAATACTTGATTTGGGTCCATCTTCCTGTGGTTTAAGCTCTAGCGCTTTGATAAAGCTATCAAGGGCTTCTTCTAGCCTGTCTTCCTCTAGTGCTTTTCTGGCTTGTGCTATCAATTGCGAGAATTCATTTTCCAGTGCTTGTGCTTCGGCATCGGCATTGCGCTGTGCCAGCATTTGGTCAATTTCGCCAATGCGATCCTGGGGATAGGTTTCGGATGGTTTCACATTGAAAGCTTCCACATAGGCAATGCGGGCTTCGTGCAATTGATCTGCATCAAAAGCAGCATCTGCTTCCTGTATATGTTGGTTATAAGCTAGTTGTAAGGACTCTGCTGCTTGTTGTTCACTGATCAGCTTGTCAATTTTTTCAATCTGGGCCAATGGATAGGCCACATCAAGCGGAAGGGCTGCTGCCTTTGCATAAAGCAAACGGGCATCTTCCCAGGCATCATCTGACATTAGCTTGTCGGCGGCTTCAATGGTTGTTTGGTACAATGCCCTGTTTTCCTCTTGCTGATTGAGGGTTGCATAGGCCGCTTCAGCTTCTTGGAGCAATGTTTTGGGTCTGTTTTCCTCCGGCTTGAGCGCAATGGCCTCATGCAATGCCGCAATGGCCACTTCATAATTTTTCTGGCCCAAAGCAGATTCTGCGGTGTTCATGGCTTCTGCGAAAGCGGCTTCAATCTCCGCTAGCTGGCTTTGTTCGTCAAAAAAGGCGGTCAGTTCATCAATACGGCTTAGGGTAAACTCATCCGATGGCTTCAGTTCGAGGGCCTGTTGATAACTTTCAAGTGCCAGGTCAAATTGCTCAGCTTCATAGCGGGAGTTGGCTTGGGCAAGCAATTCGTTAAAGGCCTGCTGGTTCAAAAACTCACTGTCATTCAGCAAATTGTTGATGCGATTGAGCATATCGGCAGGGTAGGGTTGTTCGGGCCAGATGTCCAAAGCTTGCTGATAATAGGCCAAAGCATCTTGAAATGATTGCTCTGTGTAGAATTTATCCGCTTTTGCAAGCACTTCTTCATACTTGAGGGCTTTTTCTTGAAGGGCTTGTGTTTCGTTTAATTTTTGGTTTGTGCCTGCATCTTCAGGAAATAACAACAGGGCCTGTTCATATTTTTCTATGGCTGTAGGATAATCCTTTCTTACTATTGCTTCCGAAGCTTCTTCCAACAGTGCTTCAAAGGCGTTTTCGCGGGCTATTTGCTCGGCAAGCAATTGCTGTGTTTCTTCAATCTTTTGCTTGGGCAAATCCCTTTCGGGGAACAGGTTTTTTGCTGTTTCAAACTGAAGCAGGGCCGGCTCATAGCGTCCCTGCTCAAGGAGGTTTTCGCCCAGCTCCATACTTTGATTGTATCCGTCAATTCGTTCTTTTTGCTCACGTAGAATATCATTGATTTCTTCGGCTTGGCTCAGGGTGTAGGTGTCAGTAGGAATCAATTCAAGTGCTTGATTGTAAGCGTCAAGGGCTTCTTCCAGTTTGTTTTGCTTAAACAACCTGTCGCCCAGATCCATTTTTTGAAAAAAGGCTTCCTGCAGCTCCATTTGTTGGCGCAGCAATTGCAGGGTTTCATTTAGTTTTTTTGTAGCATAGGCATCTTCTTCGCGCAATCGAAGGGCAATTTCAAAATAGGTTTTGGCACTGATATATTCCTTTTTCGATAGCATTTCTTCACCCGATTGGATAGCCGTCTCATAGGTTTGTCCTTGCTGAGCCAGGGCCACGAAAGGTGCGGTCAGGCAAATTATGGCACTTAAAATAATTAGCAGTAGGTGTTTACGCATATGGGTTTATTGCTTATCAATCAGTTTATTTCAACGAATTTCAATCTTAATTATTGCGTACTTTTTTATTGATTTAACAGGAACCCATCGTGTATGGTCAGTTTGCGGTCGGCCATATGGGCCAACTCCTGATTGTGTGTAACGATGATAAAAGTCTGTCCCAATTCGTCGCGCAATTTAAAAAATAACTGATGCAGCTCGGTCGAACTGTTTGAGTCTAAGTTGCCTGAGGGCTCATCGGCCAGAACCACCGCCGGCTTGTTGATCAGTGCGCGGGCAACGGCAATGCGTTGTGCTTCGCCGCCAGAAAGTTCGGCAGGTTTGTGTGTGGCCCTGTCGGCCAGATTAAAGAAATGCAGCAGACGATGGGCCTCGTCCATGGCCTTGTTTTTTGGGGTTCCAGCTATAAATGCCGGGATACAAATATTTTCCAAGGCTGTGAATTCAGGCAGCAGGTGGTGAAACTGGAACACAAACCCGATGTATTTGTTCCTGAAACGGGCAAGGGCTTTCTCGCCCAGTTTATTCACCTCAATATCATTGATGTACACCTGTCCTGCAGTGGCTTTGTCAATGGTGCCTAATATTTGCAACAAGGTGGACTTGCCGGCCCCGGAGGCACCAACAATCGAAACAATTTCTTTTTCAGCAATGTCCAGGTCAATGCCTTTCAGTACTTGCAGCTCACCAAATGCTTTGAATAAATTCCTTGCCCTGATCATAAAAGGATAATTTGTGCCCGACAAAAGTAGTCAATTTAGGGAATCAATTGTGGGCTGCTGGCAGGGGTGGTCAGGAGAAATTGGGTTGACGGCGGTGGCAATATGCGGAGGCCAGGATTTCGAATCTCAAACCTATCAAGCCGTTTCGAATTAGAGAAAACGATCAAAATTTTAAATTACCCACATCGCGCGGCTTATGTATATTGCGTTACCGCCTGTGCTTGTTTATCTCTTCGTCAATAAGTCAAATAATTCTTCGTTTATATAATAATTTCCAGTCCCTAATTTTTCTTTTCGCAGCATTTTATCTTTCGCTAATTTATTTAAATAATTTGCAGCGGTCAATCGCGACACACCAAGGTCATTTACCACGAACTCAATCTTTGTATATGGGTGTTTGAATAAATTATTTAGCAAATCCTGACTGTAAAATTTATAGTTTTCACGAAGCCTATGTTTATAGTCAAGCATAAGTCCTTTAATCTTGATAATTAAATCAATTGTTTCCCGTGCTGTTTCTTCAACACCTTTAATCATAAATATTACCCAACCCTCCCACAAATTCTCATCTCTTACTTTTTGTAAATATCTGTAATAGTCAGGTTTATGCTTGATGATATAATTGCTTAAATACAGAATCGGCAATGTCTGCAATTTCATTAAAATCAGGTATAGAATATTTATTATTCTGCCTGTTCTACCATTTCCGTCATAAAATGGATGAATACTCTCAAACTGAAAATGAATTATTGCCATTTTAATCAATGGGTCGTAATCTTGAATCTCTGAATCATTTATGTACCGTTCAAGATTTGACATCAATTTCAATATTTCCTCATAATCTTGTGGCGGAGTATAAATTGTTTCACCAGTGGCAGCATTTTTCAGTGCAGTTCCTGGAAGGTTTCTAAATCCAGCTTTATTATCCTCAAGTACTTCCTGAATTTGTAAAATGCTCCTATTTGTCAGTAATCCGGTTTTGGTAATTAATTCAAATCCTTTTTTTAGCGCGGATATATAGTTTTGTACCTCTTTTGCTTGAAGAGATTTAAAAGCACCAAGATATAATTCCGATTTATACAAATCATCATGTGTTGTGATGATATTCTCAATCGCTGAACTGTCCTTTGCTTCTTGTAATCCAAGCGTATTTATCAAGATGCTTTGATTGGGTATTGTCGATGCAATTCCTTTAAGTTCGGCTAAAGCAGCATGAGCCAGAGGTAAAGCCTTCAAAACCCTCTTTGTTTCTAAATCAACGTTTAACGGTAATTCTGTTAATTCCCAAGAATTCATTTGTAAAGAATTTTTAATAATCTATACAAAGATAAGTTCTTTTGTAAAGAAAAAGGCAAAATATTTACATTTAATAATCGGTATGTATAAAGAATCTATAAATCTTTGCAAAAAACGGTCTCTATAGCACTGGCGGTAATGAGTGAATACACGCAACATGGCGCATATATTCTCCTTGGGCGCATGTGCCAACTTCATGGTTTTAATCTTTTCACCCCGTAAAGATATAAAATCCACAAACAGGCGCAATGCGTCAATTGGATTTTCAGCAAGCTTCATTGGTTGTGATGGTTTTCAATGGGATTATAGGCAGGGAGGTTTATGTTAAGTTTATGGTTCTACTGTAAATTTAATGGAAACTACAAGCCGGAAGTGTAATCTTTAAGCAAGAAACATAGCGTAAATAAGTTGACAGTTGGCAAAGGGCAGTTGGCAAAGCTTTGCGCCAAAAAAAATAAGACCAAATTGATTTCAGGGGATTGATTAGTGTCTTCTTGGATATAATACACATTATCAATAGGTAAGAACCATGTCAAAGCTATTCATTGTTTCGCTGGTTCCGCTCTCTAAGGAATCACCAAACACCGTAAAAGTATGAGTACTGCCCTTTGCCAACTGCCCTTTGCTCTCGTTGAAGGCTAGGAGACCAATTAAATTTAATTATGAACAAAAAAGTAATATTTCCACTAAAATAGCAGTAGTACGAAGTTTATAAACATCCGTCCCCATCTCTATATTCTATCATTCCATGAGTACCTGCGTCATTTCGTGTTCATATTCCAACTCTATTTGCCTTATTTCCATTTCTGCTTTTTGTTCAATATTCTGAATCTTCCATTCCGATTTGTCAGTTAAAGAATTGACTTTCAGATCGTATTCTGTCTCCAGGATTGAAAGCATGAATTCATATTTTTCCTCCAGTTCCTCCATTTTCATTTCGAAATATCCTTGTCGCAAATGTCTGTTTATTGGATTTCTTAGGGCCTTGTGCTTCAGTTTGTTGTATTCGGTCTCTGCTTCGTTTTGCAGAGCAAGCATTTTATCCCTTCCCTCTTGCGTAAGCACATGCAGGCTGTCTTGGGTAATGATTGTTAATTGAGCGATTTGATTTTCTGCTTCCAGTTTAACCTTTTCTATTTCGTAATGGACTTGAAGACTGAGCTTTTCAAACTGCGGATTGTTTGAGGCCGTTTGTCCTGAAAGGAAAAGGAATGAATTGAAGGTAAGCAATAAAATAACTGAAATGCTGATCGTTGACTTCATGGTTTGATAGATTAAATGATTCTACTGCATGCGGTTGTTTTTTTGTGTGTCCGCAAGATAGTAACAAAAACTCTATTGATTGGGCATTTTTTTCAGTTAAACACACAAAAATGGGACAATCATCTTCAAAATTTGGGATAGGCAGTTTCAGGCAAAAAAAAAGGCAGCTTTACAGCCGCCTTTTGAAATAGGTTGTAATGTAGTTTACCCAAGCTTGTTCTTAGCAACAAAATCTGTTAATACCTCATCCAGGTTCGGGAAGCCGATTTCCTGCAGGTCGTAATAAACGCGGGTATTGGGTTTGTTGATTTTCACAATACGGTTCAGGTCGATGGGGGTACCAATTACTACACCGTCGCAATCCACATTGTTAATAGTTGCTTCCAGGTCTTTGAGCTGTTGCTCGCCGTAGCCCATGGCTGGCAGCAAAGTGCCGATATTGGGGTAAATCTGGAAAGTTTCGGCCAGTTTGCCAACCAGGAAGGGGCGTGGGTCAACCAATTCGGCAGCACCAAATTTTTGGGCGGCAACTGTACCGGCGCCAATTTTCATTTCGCCGTGGGTCAGGGTTGGGCCATCTTCAACGACCAAAACGCGTTTGCCTTTGATCACGCTCATATCGTCCACCTTGATAGGCGATGCGCCGTCGATTACGATGGCTTTGGGGTTTACTTTCTGAATGCTTTCACGCACGGTTTGAATACCTTCGGGGCTTGCGCTTTCCATTTTGTTGATCACTACCACATCAGCCATGCGCAGGGTAACCTCACCGGGGTAGTAGGTAAGTTCATGGCCCGGACGGTGGGGGTCAACCACAGTGATGTTCAAATCGGGTTTGTAAAACGGGAAGTCGTTATTGCCACCATCCCAGAGGATTACGTCGCAACCATCTGGATCTTGCTCGGCAGCGCGCAAAATGGCTTCATAGTCAACGCCGGCATAAATCACATTGCCGCGCACTACATGGGGTTCGTATTCTTCCATTCCTTCTATAGTGCATTTGTGCTTGGCCAGGTCTTCAACTTTGGCAAAGCGCTGCACTTTTTGGGCAACCAAATCGCCGTAAGGCATGGGGTGGCGAATAGCTACCACTTTCAGGCCTTTGGCCATCAGGTACTCGATCACCTTGCGTGAGGTTTGGCTTTTGCCGCATCCTGTGCGAACAGCGCCTACAGCTATAACCGGTTTGGTGCTTTTCACCATGGTGTCTTTTGGCCCCAGCAATTCGAAATTTGCACCGGCGGCATTTACGATGGCGCTCATGCTCATTACCTTTTGGTAGGTTACATCACTGTAAGAGAAAATACAGGTGTCCACTTTCAGTTCGGCAATCAGCCTGGTCAATTCTTCTTCGGCAAAAATAGGAATGCCTGCAGGATAAAGCTTTCCAGCCAGTTCGGCCGGATATTTGCGTCCGTCGATGTCGGGGATTTGGGCTGCGGTAAAAGCAACTACATCATACAAATCGTTGTCGCGGAAGTAGGTGTTGAAGTTGTGAAAATCGCGCCCGGCAGCGCCCATGATGATTGTTCGTACAGCCATCTCATCTCCTTCGTAGGACTTGGTTTGCTGTCGATCCAGGATCGGCAGTCCC
>CAYTUA010000153.1:0-4252 GCA_964440855.1 uncultured Lentimicrobiaceae bacterium | reverse complement strand
TTGCGATACGATAATCATCAAAACCAATGCTGCAGGATACACCGTAGCATATCCCAGGGAGGCTGCATCCGAATTTGTTTTGCCATCAATGGCAGCCAGGCCGGGAGTGCTCGTCATGGCGCCGGCTATGACGCCCAGCAAAATGATAAAATTCATTTTGAACACATATTTGCCTATTAACCCTGCCACAAGCATCGGAATAAAAGTTATCAGCAAGCCAACGGCTATCAGTTGCAAACCTTCCGATTGCAAAATGCCTGCCAGCTCGCTGCCGGCATTGGTGCCAACTGTTGCCATAAATAAAAGCATGCCCAGTTTGCGCAGCAATTGGTTGGCACTGCCCGACATGGACCAGAGGATGGATCCGGTTTTACCTATATTACTTAAAACAAGGGCTGTAGCAAGCACACCGCCGGTAAGCCCCAGGCTAAAATTGAACCAACCAAAGATTGGAATGCTTATTGATCCAATCAATACGCCAATAACGATGCCTAAGGAAATGGGCAGAAAATTGGTTTCGGATAAGCGTTTTTCATCATTCCCCAGCAAGCGCCTTACTTGCTTCATTTCGTCGCTGCTTCCTGAAATCAGGAGCTTGTCGCCAAACCTAAGCCTGCTGTGTGGTTTCGGGGGCAAATCAATTCCACTTCGCCTGATACGGGTAATTGTCGCATTTAACGCTGTCAGGTTCAGTTCGCGGATGCTTTTATTAACCACTTCTTTGTTTGTTACCAAAAGCCAGTTTACCAGGTAACGGTCATCGAAAGTAAGGTCATCATTCACAGGCACTCCAATAAGTATTTGCAATCGGTTGATTGCTTCCGGGCTGCCAACAGCTTTAATTACATCGTCGGTAAACAACTGTGTATCAGCATTGGGTGTAAATATTTCTCCCTTATGCTTTACGCGCGATACAACCCCCTGCGTCATGGAGCGGATATTCAGCTCCTTGAGCGATTTACCGTGAATATTGGCATTGGTAACTTTAAGGATACAACTGCTAAGGCTGGGGTGTTCTTCGCGCAATTGATCTACATAATCGGCTTCCTCCTTCGCGAAATCAACCTTCAGTATTTTTGGGAAAAGCTGCATAAACAAGATTACACCTACCACGCCTACAGGATAGGCAATGCCATAACCCACAGCGGTTAGCGTTGATTGTGTCGCATCAAATGCAGCTGCAAGTCCGGGGGTACTTGTTAATGCACCATTCAGCAACCCGATGGCCAGCGCTGTTGGAACATCAAATAGGTATTTTGCTGCAACTATCATAACAGCTGCCATGCCAATCAATGCCACTGTTAGCAGAATGAGTTTGCGGCCATGTTTCATGAATGAATCGAAGAAACCGGGCCCTGCCTGTATCCCGATAGTAAAAATAAACAGCAGTAAACCAAGGGTTTGAAATTCAGCAGGGACAGAAAAACCCAAATGGCCTAAAAGCAATGCCACGAAAATGACAGCAGACGAATCCAGTGAAAATCCTTTGATTTTGATATTGCCAATCACCATGCCCAATGTGATAATGACAAAAAGTACAAAATATCCCTCGTGGATGAAGCTGCTCATGATGATCGTATTGAGGTGCAAAGGTAATTCTTTTTCAAGGTCGCTTTTTTGCCGGATCACAGAATCACAGAATCACCGGATCACAGAATCACCGGATCACAATATCACACCCCATAAATAATTATATTTGCAATTCGATTCTGAAATTTTGAAGCAAGCCAAAATAGGTTTCAAAGCCACTAATAATTTAAAAGTATGAAAAATGTATTATTTGCCTTGTTTTTGATGCTCATGGCATCAAGCACGATGTTGGCCCAATGGTCAGACAATCCGGCTGTTAACACACAAGTTTGCGGTTTATTTTCTGAGCAAGCTATTCCAAAAGTAGCCGTTGGTCCTGGCGGAGACTATTACATTGGTTTCTTTTCCAACGAAAACCAAAACTACAATGTAAGGTTACAGCGCTATGACTTTCAGGGAAATATGTTGTGGGTCAACAACGGTATAATGGTGAGTACCCACCCTTCGATGACCTGGTTAACCGATTGGGATATGACGGTGGACCATGAAAACCACGCTATACTTACGTGGCAGGATATCCGCTCAGGTGGTAACAACAATGTGGTGGCCTACCGAATAAGCCCCGAGGGAGAATTCGTTTGGGGCGAAAATGGCATCATGCTCTCCAACAGCACCAATTTTGATGTGGCACCCAAAGTAACTGTCACCGCTGAAAATAATGCAGTTTTTGCCTGGCAGTCAGAAAACAATGTTATTATTCAAAAACTAAACCCTGCAGGACAGAAACAATGGGGCGAAAATGGTATTACTTTGAGTTCGGCAGACCGTTATGCCTGGCCGCAGTTGATGCCGGTTGGTAATGATGAAGTAATCCTGAAGTTTTTTGAAGATTCAGGTCCTGTAAATGCCCCCACACGTCACATTCTGGCACAAAAATTTAATGCATCGGGCAACCCTGAGTGGATTGGCAACACAGTTATTTCAAATGCGGGGGGCATTAAAGCATGGACACAAATATTGCCGATGGTAAATGACGGCAACGATGGTTTTTTTATTTCATGGCACGAAGACCGTAACTTTACAAACCGCGATAGCCCTTATGCTCAATACGTGAATGCAAATGGTCAAGTGCAGTTTCAGGCCAATGGCATTTTGTTGGCTACTGACAGTCAAAACAATCATTTCTATACCAATTTGGCCAAACCGGCAAACGACGAGCACGTTTATATCTATTGGAACAAGGTAAATGCCGATCAGAACCAATGGGGGATATTTGGACAAAAACTGACACCTGAAGGAACAAAGTTGTGGCCTGATGCCGGAAAGGAACTGATTCCGGTTACCAGCAATGCCGTGCTTCCGCAAACCGCCATCAGTTTGGAGGATGAAATGGTATTGCTCTACGAAGACTATTTCAATGGAATTGATACAGAACTGAAAGCCATGCGCATCAAAAACAACGGTGAAATGGCCTGGCCTTCGGGGAGTGTCACGCTGAGTTCGGTGCAATCAAGTAAGTCGCATTTTGACTGGGCAGCCTTGCACAACGACCAGATGGTGTTTGCCTGGGGCGACAACCGGACTGGCAATGCAGACATTTACGCACAAAACCTGCTTGGCAATGGCGATTTGGGCCCTGCTCCCGCACCTGGTTATATAAGCGGAACCCTTAGTTTTGAAAATGGAACAGCGGATATAACGCTTGCAACCATTACTGCCGGTGGCAGTACTACCAATCCAGATCCTGACGGGAATTATACCCTGATGCTACAAGAGGGCAATTACACCCTTACGGCTGAGCATCCTTACACCGAAACACTTGAAGTTGAAGATGTAGAAGTTAATTCAGGAGAAACCACCTTGCTTGATATGCAGCTCCAAGTGGTGCGTGCCGACCTTACAGTGTATGCAGTAAATCAGGATGGGGAAGCATTGTCGCCTGTTACCGTCAGTATCGAAGGTCCTGAAGGGGTTTATGATGGCACTATCGAAAATGACTACATCACATTTATAAATGTTCCTTATGGAAATTATGCAGGTTCAGCAACGTTTGATATTCATACGGTTGATAATGAAACTTATATAGATATGGATAATCAGGAAATGACATTTGTGTTTCCATTTACAAGCCTGAATCCGAAATGGGAGAATACGCAACTCTCCGTAAGTCCTAATCCCATTACACCTGAAAGTTTAATTACAATCCGATCTTCAGAAAAAGCTGTATGTCAGGTTTTATTATCCGATAGCAAGGGGGCCTATGTTGGATCATCAAAAAACCGGATTTTGCAGAGGGGAACCAACGTCCTAAAAGTTGCTGAAATTACTGATGGCATTCTGTTGACTCCCGGAATGTATATTTTGCACATCATCATTAACAACGAGAACACCCGTGTGAAACTGATGGTTGCCCGATAATGAATACTTTTACAATATGCGGCACAAACAGAATGACAAAAAAATGATGCGATGCGAACACTTTTGATCAGTGGTATTTTTGTGGTTTTTATAATCGTTCAGCTACTGAGGGGCGCTGACGGCAAAAGGATTATAGACGGCGATGGCAGCGGGTATTATTCCTATCTGACTACTGTTTTTATCCACAAGACCATCGACTTTAATGCTGTTTTCGATTTCGAACGTTCGCGTCGTGGCCTGGAATACACCGGCCACTACTTTCATAAGCATGAGGATGTGCGCATCAATAAATACTATTTGGGCA
>CAYTUA010000152.1:0-3118 GCA_964440855.1 uncultured Lentimicrobiaceae bacterium | reverse complement strand
GAAGACAAAGGCTGTATATGTGGAACGGTGCTAAAAGGCCTTGCCAAACCTTCCGATTGCAAACTTTTCGGAAAAGCCTGCACCCCCGGCGAACCTGTTGGTGCTTGCATGGTATCAAACGAGGGCGCTTGTGCTGCCTATTACAGATACAATATGGATTGATCATGAGCAAACAAAAAAATATCCTTCTCGGCCATGGAAGTGGCGGGCGCCTTTCGCATCAATTGATACAAGATATTTTTGTCAGGCATTTCGACAACCCCATTCTGCGAAAGCAAAGCGATTCTGCCATTGTAGAAATAAACGGCCCAAACCTGGCTTTTACAACAGATTCGTTTGTTGTGGACCCGTTGTTTTTTCCGGGAGGTGACATTGGCAAGCTGGCCGTTGCAGGCACCGTGAATGACCTGGCTGTTGCCGGTGCAACACCCATGTACCTGAGTGCGTCATTTATTATCGAAGAAGGATTTTCAATCGAATTGCTGGAGCAAATCGTTGTAAGTATGGCTGCAGAGGCCGCAAAAGCAAAGATTCTGATCGTAACAGGTGATACCAAGGTTGTTGACCGCACCAAATGCGATAAACTATTTATCAACACCAGTGGAATTGGAACTTTAGCCGGTCCGTCAGAAGATATTTCAACCGGAAAACACATTGCTGCGGGTGACAAAATCATCATCAACGGCACCATTGGCGACCACGGCATGGCGGTAATGGGTGCGCGCAACCAACTCCATATCAAAACATCCATTGAATCCGACTGTGCTTCGCTGAACGGATTGATCAGCCAAGCCATGTCAATAGAAGGCGGCATAAAGTTCATGCGTGATGCCACAAGGGGCGGTTTGGCTACTGTGGTAAGCGAACTTTGCAATGGCAATAATTATGGGATTGACTTGTTCGAATCACAAATTCCCGTAAAAGACAGTGTTCGTGGTATGTGCGAACTGTTAGGCTTCGACCCTTTGTATGTGGCCAACGAGGGCAAGGTTGTCATGGTGGTGGCAGCCCATCTAGCTGAAAAAGTGCTCGAAAAGTTGCGCAATCACACATACGGAAAACAAGCAAGCATTGTTGGCGAAATAGTAGAAAGCCACCCGGGAAAGACCTGGCTGCATACTTCCATTGGTGGCAAACGCATGGTGGACCTATTGGCTGGTGAACAATTGCCAAGAATCTGTTAATTAGACTATTAATCTGTTAATCAGAACCCATATTCTTCATAAAATTTACTCAGCTCCACCCCTACTTCCTTAAAAGTGATATGGTGGTTATTGCAACCATTTCGTGAGCAAACAAGCACCCTTCCTCCGGCTTTTATAACCAATGAAATCATAGGGGCATTGCAAATATCGCATAGTTGCGTTAATGCCAATTCCTTATTGCAGTGAGGGCAATAAAAGTCAACAATTTGTCCTTCAGGCACATCAATACTGATTTCCTTATCGTAACAATCGTAAATTGAGCAAAGCCAAACAACCCCGCGGTCCTCATCTGTTGTAATGTTGAGTTTTACAGCTGGCTTACCATTTAAAAAATGCTCGTGGTCCATCAAGGAGTGATCGCACAAAGGGCATTTTACATGCAGTGAAACTTGCTTATCCATATTCGTGGGTTTTTTATAATTTAAAAAATCATGATTTCAAGTGGACATCTCAATGGCCTAAAAATACGATAAGAAAATAGCAAAAGCAATAGACCCGCATTATTTATATCTTTTCTAAATAAGAAATAGCTTAGCTTAAGCTCATTTTACGAATTCAAACCAGCTTAAATGACTAATTTTGCAAACAGTAATTTATCACAAAATGCACGAATTATCTATTGCCGTAAATATTGTTGATTTGGCCACGGAAGAAGCTGCAAATGCAAATGCCAAGAAGATTTTAAGGCTGGAGCTTGAAATCGGCAAATTGTCAGGTGTGTTGCCCGATGCTTTGGAGTTTGCCATGGAAGAAGCTATCAAAGGAAGCATGCTTGAAAATGCTGATATTGCATACAATTACATCTCGGCCATTGCCAACTGTTCCATTTGCTGCCACGAATTCGAGACGGACGATTATTTTAAGGTTTGTCCCGTTTGTAACAGCACAGAGACCTATTTCATTAGAGGTAAAGAAATGAATATTAAATCAATAGAAATTTTACAAGATTAATAACCCACTTAAAACCATCAATTATGTGCGGAACATGCGGATGTGGCGAAGACGATCACATCACTTACAGAAAACCCGGCGAACACCAACATAACCACGACCATCAACATGGCAGCATGATGCATAGCCATCCCCACGACCATGATCATGACCATCCACACACACATGACCATAACCACAGCCACCACCATGATCATGGGCATGGTCATTCAGTAACCATTGATTTACAGAAAAATATCCTTTCGAAAAATGATTTGCTGGCCGAAAGAAACCGGGGCTATTTCGAAGCTCTCGGGCTAATTGCCATCAACCTCGTAAGCTCGCCGGGATCGGGCAAAACAACAATTCTGGAGCAAACCATTCAGTCCCATGGCAAAAAAATGCCCTGTGCTGTGATTGAAGGCGATCAGCAAACCATGAACGATGCCAACCGGATTGAAAAAGCTGGCGCCCCTGTGATACAAGTGAATACGGGTAATGGTTGCCACCTGGATGCCCTGATGGTGAACAAGGCTAGCAAAGAGTTGGACCTTCAAAGTAAAAGTGTGCTGTTTATCGAAAACGTTGGCAACCTGGTATGCCCTTCCTTGTTCGACCTTGGCGAAACCAGGCGTGTTGTTATCATCAGCGTAACCGAAGGCGATGACAAGGCAGCCAAATACCCCACCATGTTTGAGTCGGCCCAATTGTGCCTGATTAACAAAACCGATTTGCTTCCATATGTTGATTTTGATGTGGAAAGGTTTAAATCAACAGCCCTGGCTATTAATAATCAGTTGCAGTTTATTGAATTAAGCGCAAAAACCGGCGCAGGCATGGACCAATGGTATGGCTACCTTGATAAGTTGTTCGCCCCCTCAAAGAGATAGCTAACACACATATTATCTATTACTTATAGATTTAGTTCGTTTTGTACGACCTTGGCCTTTTAAGAAATATTTCTAACAATGTTAAATTTTTAA
>CAYTUA010000151.1:0-7241 GCA_964440855.1 uncultured Lentimicrobiaceae bacterium | reverse complement strand
TTATATCCTTTTTCCATCGGGCTTTTGGTTACCGGTTGGTAAATATGGTTGATCAGAATTGGTTACCATCATAAAAAAAGCGGCAGGGTGTAAGTAACCTTGCCGCTTTTTCGTATTACATAATGTAACTAACTATATATCTGATGTTTTATCCGCCAACTGGTGCAACACTTCAAAAGTATCAGTGGCTATCATCAACTCCTCATCGGTAGGGATAACAATAACTTTTACGCGCGATTCGGGTGTGCTGATAATTTCTTCCTTGCCCCTGCTTTTGAGCGACTTTTGTTCATCAATCTTTACACCAATAAATTCGAGTCCCTCAACAGATTTGGTACGTGTAACGGTGTCGTTTTCACCAATCCCGCCTGTAAACACGATCACATCCACACCGCCCATGGCTGCTGCATAGGCTCCAATATATTTCCGAACCCGGTACTGATACATTTCCATGGCCACTTTGGCCCTTTCATTTCCTTCTTCTGCTGCTATTTCAATGTCGCGCATATCTGACGAAATCCCTGAAATACCAATCATACCTGAAAACTTATTCA
Source organism: uncultured Lentimicrobiaceae bacterium (assembly GCA_964440855.1). Lineage (GTDB taxonomy): Bacteria > Bacteroidota > Bacteroidia > Bacteroidales > F082 > CALAZZ01. The sequence goes on along the minus strand of CAYTUA010000151.1, from coordinate 6,687 downwards.
CCAAAGTGTTTGTAAACGGAATGCTTGTTTCTTCTTTATCAGCAATATAGAGTAATGCACCCACATCGAGATCGCCGCAACGGGTTCCCATAATCAGGCCTTCGGTTGGGGTCATCCCCATGGAAGTGTCCACTGACACCCCACCACTGATTGCCGCCATAGAGGCGCCATTGCCAAGGTGGCAGGTAATTATTTTTTGTTTGCCAATATCAAGGCCCAACACTTCGCAGGCTTTGCGCGAAACATATTTGTGGCTGGTACCATGAAAACCATACCGTCTGATTTTGTATTTTTCATAAAGGGCATAAGGAATGCCATACAGATAGGCCCTTGGGGGCATTGTTTGGTGAAAAGCCGTGTCGAAAACACCTACCTGAGGTATTTCGGGGAGCAATTCCTTCATGGCATAAATCCCTTTGAGGTTGGGTGGGTTGTGAAGCGGGGCCAGATCAACACATTGTTCGAGGGCATCAATTACCTCATCGCTGATGAACACACTGCCGCTGAACATTTCGCCGGCATGCACCACACGGTGGCCAACAGCGTCAATTTCATCGATGGTTTTAATACTTCCATATTTTTCGCTGACAAGTACGCCCAGCAAATACTCAATACCGGCCTGGTGATCCAAAATCTCGCCTTCAAGCACAGCCGAAGCCCCATCGTCGCGTTTGTGTTTGATCATTGATCCCTTCAGGCCAATTTTATCAACCAGCCCTTTGGCCAAAACCCTTTTCGCGGGCATATCAAATAGTTGGTACTTAATGGATGAACTTCCGCAGTTTAGAACTATAATTTTCATGTCTTATCAGTCTTACTTTTTTTTTGAATGGATTATTTGATCACTGCACAGGTAACTGTTTGGTCAACAGGCCGCCCCGATTCATAATTGTAGAAGCCGCGTCCGGTAAGTTTGCCCAAATAGTTGGCCCTTACCAAACGTTTGATGATGGGTGAAGGCTTGTACTTTTGGTCGCCAAACTCCTGATACAGGTTGTCCATATACTTGAGCATTTTATCAAGCCCGATACGGTCGGCCATTTCAAAAGGCCCGAATAGGTGACCTGATGATTCTTTCATGGCGCGGTCAATATCGGCTACCGATGCCACACCTTCCATCAGGATGTCACATGCTTCGTTAACAGTTGTCACAATCATGCGGGTGACAATATTTCCGGGCGATTCATTCAGGCGGATTACCTGTTTGTTGATCATTCCTGCAAATTTGGTGATTTGGGCATAAGCTTCGTCTGAGGAGGCTATCCCGCGAACCACTTCAACCACATGCGTTTTATAGATGGGCAGTATAAAATGCATCCCTATGGCGCGGTCGGGATATTTAAGTTCCGAAGCCAGATCGGATATCATTAAGGTGGCTATATTACTGGATATAACCGTATTGCGACTAACCACCTCTTCCACCTTTTTAAATATATCTTTCCTTATTTCGAGGCTGGTGCCACGTTTGCGCGAACTGATGGTTTCAATAACGATGTCGCAATCAGCCAGATCCTTATAATTGGTTGTTCCTTTGATGCGGCTCATAATAGCGCGCTTTTCACCGGGCGTTAAGCCCCAATGGTTGATAACCTCGTCCAGTTGATTACTCAGGTCCTGCGTAATTTCCTTGATGCGTTCTTCTGAAACATCAAGAAAAATCACATCGATACCATATTCACTGATGGTTCGGGTGATTTCCTGTCCAACTGATCCACAGCCAATCACACCCACTTTTTGTATCATGCCTTTTGGCTGTATACGCATGCCAAGGCCAAAATCTGCCAATGATTCACTCATACTTCTATTAAAGTTTGCTTATTAAAGGTTTTACTAATTTTTTGTGCATTCACCTGATTTACTGTTATGGCAATCAGGTTGATGATGTCGTCAACAGAGCATCCGCGCGACAAATCGTTTATGGGGGCTGCCATTCCTTGCAAAACAGGGCCGATAGCTTCGGCACCGGCCAGTCGTTGTACCAGCTTGTAGGCAATATTCCCTGATTCCAGGGAGGGAAAAACCAACACATTGGCCACACCGGCCACCTTTGAACCGGGTGCCTTGCTTTGTCCGATTGCTTGTACGATAGCTGCATCGGCCTGTAGCTCGCCATCAATTTGCAAATCAGGCGCCATCATCCTGGCCATGTCTGTAGCCTGACGCACCCTGTCTACTTTTTCATGTTTTGCACTTCCTTTGGTGGAAAAGCTCAACATAGCAACACGAGGTTCAATACCGGCTATGTCGTGCGCTGTTGCTGCGGAGGCTATGGCTATTTCGGCCAATTCCTGGGCGCCAGGATCGGGGTTTACAGCACAGTCAGCGAATACCAAAATACCATTTTCGCCAAATTCCTTTTCTTTTAACAACATAATAAATGCCCCTGATACTGCCTTTACACCTGGTTTGGTTTTTACAATTTGAAATGCAGGGCGCAACACATCGCCCGTTGCATTGATGGCTCCGGCTACTTCGCCATCAGCCTCACCGGATTTAATTAATAAGGGAGCAAGGTATAAGGGGTCTTCAACCAATGCAAGTGCCTGATTCAAATCGAGCCCTTTACCGGCACGGATTGCCAGCAACAGTTCAGCAAATTCATGTTTCCGGGAATTGTTCGAAGGATCAATAATTGTAGCATTATGAATATGTTCCAAGTTCCATTGTAATGCATTTCTTTTTATCAGGCTTTCGCTGCCAAGTAAAACCAGTTCTGCAATTCGATGCCCTAAAACAAAATCTGCGGCGCGTAAAGTACGCTCCTCAATTGCTTCCGGTAAAACGATTACAGCCCCTGTTTCGATGGCTTTGTTCCTGATTTGTTGTATTAGATTCATGGTGGTAAGTACCGTTTTGGTATCATTTGATTTGCGTGTGCAAAATTACCGCTTTTTTCCGGATTAGAAGGCCGAAATTGTTAATAAATTAACAATAATTTACATTTTTAACTCTCTGTGAATTAATAATATAAATTTATTCTCCTGTGTATAATGAATCTAAATTATTACTTTTGCAGGCGGAATTCAGGATACGACCTGTTGGCCTTGATTTTAACGCGGTTTATTTATGCCCAGAAGCGACACAACAACATTTCAACTGACTGGTTTTCGGGAGCAGTCACCATTTGGTCAACTTAGCCCGATGGATTCGGTGAATTATCAAAAGGAACCACTGTCAGACTCAGCTTATGTGCCAATTTCCAATTTTATTGTAACACAAGCTATAGCATCCTTTGAGCCCATTGAAAGGCCAGTCCCACAAGGCGCCAGCCAATGGGAAAACATCATCATCCTGTTTGCTTTTGGTCTTATTGTGGCTGCAAGGCAGCTTTTTCCACGTAAATTCAGCCAAAGCATCCTATCAGCAACAGCCACCAACCACCTGAATCAAATGCTGCGTGAGTGGACCCCCTCAAGCCATATCTTGGGCATTGTTTATTTTTTGCTTTATGTGATGATGTTTTCGCTCTTGATTTTTCAAATAACCAGCATGTTTGTTACCGAAATGGGAGCATTTTACAGCGGGCTTGGTTTTTATTGGATCATATGCTTGGTGGTAGCGGGCGTGATCGGAATGAAAACAGCCGTGATCATGCTTCTGGCAAAGCTTTTCAAAACAAAGAAACAATCGCTTAACTACCTGAGCAATCAATTTTCGTTTCTGTTGGTAGGTGGCATTTATTTTTTGATCGTATCGCTTGCATTTGTTTACGGCAAGGGAGGCCCAGGACTTGAGATTGGCGTCTTATTGGTAGTTATATTTATGATTTACAGACTGATAAGGAGTTTTTTTTCAGCCTTAGCTGAACGTACCTATGGATTGCTCTATTTATTTTTATATCTTTGCGCCCTTGAAATTATGCCCTTACTGTTGTTGGCGAAAACGATTTATAACTTTGGAGAAGGCATGTTAAAGGTGTAGTTTTCATGTTTTAACAGTCAGAGGGTAATTTGTTTTCGCTTTTTCGGGTATTGGTAAAAACAAAATGGACGAATGAAAATCAAGAAAATTATTGTTTCACAGCCTCAACCGGTTGAATTTGAAAAGTCACCTTACAGTGACCTGGCCAAAAAATATAACCTGACCATTGAATTTCAAAAGTTCATAAAAATTGAAGGTGTTACCGCCAGGGAATTCAGGCAGGAACGTGTTTCGCTGGCCGAGCATACAGCAATCATTCTCACCAGCCGCAATGGTGTTGATCATTTTTTCCGCATTGCCAAGGAAATGCGCTTTGAAGTGCCCGACTCGCTCAAGTACTTTTGTATTTCAGAATCTACTGCCTTTTACCTTCAAAAATACGTGCATTACCGCAAACGTAAAATTTTCCATGGCAAACAAACATTTGCCGACTTAATGGAAATAATCCGCAAACACAAAGACGAAAAATACCTGTTGCCCTGCTCCGACATACATAAAACAAGCATGATTAAGATGCTAAATGATGCTAAGATAAACTATAACAAGGCCGTGCTTTATAAAACTGTTGCAAGCAATCTATCCGGCCTTAAACTGGATGATGTAGATATGATGGTGTTCTTTAGCCCGGCTGGTATCAAATCTTTGACCAAGAATTTTCCCAACTTCAAGCAAAACGACATTGTTTTTGGCGCTTTTGGCCCTGCTACCGCCCAGGCAGTTACCGAAGCAGGATTTACCTTGCACATCAATGCACCCACCAAATCATCCCCATCGATGACCATGGCCATTGAGGAGTTTATTGAAGAGCAAAATAAAAAAGCAAAGAAAAAGTAAGCCACGCACATAAGCCCTGTGCCAAGCTAATTTAGCTATCTTTGCCTTTGATGTCAACTATCATTCATAATCCTGTAAATCACAATTTTAAACGCCACGAAAGATTGCGTTCAAAAAAGGATGTGGCCGAACTTTTCGAGGTCAATCAATTTTTTTTTCAATACCCTTTCAAGGTTTTCCATCAACACAAAAAGGACAAAGCCGGTCATTTGCAAGTGCTGATTGCTGTTCCTCGCCGAAACCACAAAAATGCAGTGGACCGCAACAAGATCAAGCGATTGGTACGCGAGGCCTGGAGAAAAAATAAAAGTGCATTGGTCGGGCAATTAATCAATCATAATCAAACAGTTGATGTAGCACTCATATACACCTCCAGGACCATTCTCGCCTACAACGAAATTGAAGACAAAATAATTCTAATTTTACAGCGTTTAAAAAAGGTTTATGCGGATAGTTAAACAGCTTCCAAGAAAGTTCTTAATACTTTTAATCAGGATTTACCAGTACACCTTATCACCCTATATCGGGCAATCGTGCCGCTACCAGCCCACTTGCTCGGCTTATGGAGTGGAAGCTTTGAAAAAACATGGTGCACGCAAGGGCGGTTGGCTTACCATTAAAAGACTGGCATCTTGTCACCCCTGGGGTGGAAGCGGTTATGACCCCGTACCTTAATCCATAAAATTACAGCATGAAGACAGCTTTTAAAGGATTGATCATACTATTGTTGCTGCAAATAGCAGCACTTACTCAGGTTTTGGCCCAAAACCAAAATAATTTTGAGATTTCAAAAAGCCTCGATATTTACGCCAATGTGCTGCGTGAGCTCAACCTGAATTATGTGGATGAAATCAGCCCGGGCGAACTCAACCAGATTGCCATTGATGCCATGCTCAATGCACTTGACCCTTATACCGTTTTTGTTCCCGAATCGAAAATTGAAGATTTTCAGCTGATGACCACCGGTGAGTATGGTGGAATTGGTTCCTTAATTCAAGAAATCGGAGACTATGTTTATATCTCCGAGCCCTACGAAGGTTTTCCTGCTCAGGAGGCTGGCCTGAGAGCAGGTGACCGCATCCTCGAAATAAATGGATTGGATACCAAAAGGAAAAGCTCTCCCGAAATAAGCGAACTGCTCAAAGGGCAACCCGGTACCACACTGATATTGCTTATTGGCCGCGATGGTGTAACCGAACCTATTGAAGTTGAATTGATAAGGAAACGCATCCGCATCGATAACATCCCTTACCACACCGTGTATGAAGGTGGCATAGGTTACCTGCGACTAAGCGGTTTTACCCAAAAGGCAGCCACCGAAGTAAAGAAAGTGATGGAAGCCATGCATCAGGAAAATGACTCGTTAAATGGCCTGATAATCGACCTGAGGGGCAATGGCGGCGGCTTACTGAATGAAGCTGTTGACATTACAAACTTATTTATCGACAAGGGTTCACTGGTTGTAACAACCAAGGGCAAAGCAACTGACCGTACGGTCGTGCACCGCACACGAAACCTGGCAACCGAAGCTGAGCTGCCAGTGGTTGTCATGGTAAATGAATCAAGCGCATCCGCCAGTGAAATTGTTGCCGGTGCATTGCAGGATTACGACCGGGCGGTTATCATTGGACAACTAACGTTTGGCAAAGGCCTCGTGCAAAACGTATTGCCACTTACATACAATACCCAAATGAAGGTTACAGTGGCCCAGTATTTTATTCCTAGCGGAAGGGGAATTCAAGCCATTGATTACAAACACAAAAATGGTAATGGAAGCAAAATCCCTGATTCTTTGTTCTCTTCATTCCGTACACGTAATGGCCGGATGGTGTATGATGGAGGTGGCATTTTACCTGATATTCAGGTTGAGCCCCGGGAATTCAGCTTGTTAAGTTCGCAACTTTTTGCCCAACATATTATTTTCCTCTATGC
>CAYTUA010000150.1:0-3266 GCA_964440855.1 uncultured Lentimicrobiaceae bacterium | reverse complement strand
AAACCGTTGTTGATTTAAAGAATAACCAGTTTGCCATCAAACCAGTTGATTTCATTGGAGTTTTCCCAAAATTACTGGTCAAAGAGGGCGATGCTGTTAAAGCGGGAACGCCTTTGTTTTTTGATAAACATCGCGAGAATATTCAGTTTACTTCACCCGTAAGTGGAAAGGTAAAAGAAATTAAACGAGGCCCAAAGCGCCTTTTGCTTGAGATAAAGATCGAAGCAGACGACAAGCAACAGGCCATTGATTTTGAAGCAGCCGATCCCAAAACCCTCGGGCGCGAAGCCATCATTGAAAAAATGTTGCAGAGTGGGGTTTGGCCGATGTTGCGCCAAAGGCCTTATTCGGTTATCGCCAATCCGGCAGATGAGCCCAAGGCCATATTTATCTCCACATTTGATACCGCTCCTTTGGCTGCCGACTATGATTTGATTGTGCATGGTCAGGGTGATGCTTTTCAGGCCGGTCTTGATGCCCTGGCAAAACTTACCAAGGGCAAGGTGCATTTGAATGTGGATGCAGATGTAACCCATTCCAAGGTGTTCACCAATTCAAAAGGGGTGCAGATCAACCAGTTTTCGGGCCCACATCCTGCCGGAAATGTTGGGGTTCAGATCAACAAACTGGATCCAATAAATAAGGGCGAAGTTGTATGGTATTGTTACCCCCAGGATGTGTTGTCGATTGGCAAATTATTCCTGAATGGTACTTTTGATGCTGAACGCATCATCGCCTTAACAGGATCAGAAGTATTAAAGCCAAAATATTATAAAACATACATTGGTGCGGCTATTGAGCCTTTTTTGAAAGGGAATGTTGCCGATGTGAAGAAGCGCTACATCAGCGGAAACGTTCTCACAGGCAAAAAGCTTGAGCTGGATGGTTATATCAGTTTTTATAACGATCAGCTTACGATTATTCCTGAGGGTGATTACCACGAGTTTTTTGGATGGGCCTTACCGGGATTGAAAAAATTCAGCATGTCGAAAGCATTTCCTGCATTTCTTTTCAAAAATCGTAAATACCGGCTTGACACCAATTTGCATGGAGGAACAAGGGCGTTTGTGATGACAGGACAATATGAGAAAGTATTTCCTTTTGACATTTATCCCATGCAGTTGTTAAAAGCTATATTGGTAGAGGATATTGACATGATGGAACAATTAGGGATTTACGAGGTTGATGAAGAGGATTTTGCCCTGTGTGAAGTTGTAGATACTTCCAAAACAAATATTCAGGAAATTGTGCGCAAAGGGCTCGATCTGATGCGCAAGGAGATGAGTTAGACTAACACAATAATTTATAATAGAAACATGAAGGTTCTGAGGGATTTTCTTGACAAACAAAAGCCACATTTTGAAAAAGGCGGAAAATTGCATAAATTGCACTCCACCTTTGATGCATTTGAAACTTTTCTGTTTGTCCCCAATACAGTAGCAAAAAATGGTGCGCATATCAGGGATGCTATTGATATGAAACGCACCATGATCATTGTAGTACTCGCCATGATTCCACCCTTGATTTTTGGAATTTGGAATGTGGGTTATCAGCATTATTTATCGCATGGCATGGCCTATGATTTTTGGCCTATGTTTGGTTTTGGCTTGATAAAAGTGTTACCCATAATCGTTGTATCCTATGCAGTAGGCCTTGGAATCGAGTTTGCTTTTGCCCAATCGCGCGGCCATGAGGTGAATGAAGGTTTTTTGGTTTCAGCCATGTTAATACCTTTGGTTATGCCGCCGGATGTACCTTTGTGGATGGTGGCCATTGCAACTGCTTTTGCTGTTGTGATTGGGAAGGAGGTTTTTGGAGGTACAGGCATGAATATACTTAATCCTGCGCTTACAGCACGTGCCTTTTTGTTTTTTGCCTATCCAGCCGAAATGTCGGGCGATAAGGTATGGATTGCCGAAAAAGCTGATGCTTATTCGGGAGCAACACCCTTAGGGCACTTGCTTGTGCTCGATGCAGATAAACTCCCCTCTGACTGGTCCATGTTCCTCGGAACAATTCCCGGTAGTATTGGTGAAACATCAACACTTGCTATTTTATTGGGTGCCCTGGTTTTAATTGCCACAGGAATCGGAAGTTTTAGAATCATGATGTCAGTTGTAGCCGGCGGACTTGCTATGGGTTTACTTTTCAACCTATGGGGCTTGAACGACTATATGAATATCCCTGCATATCAGCACCTGATCATGGGAGGATTTGCCTTTGGTGCTGTATACATGGCCACAGATCCGGTTTCGGCTGCACAAACAGCACGGGGAAAGTATATTTATGGCTTTCTGATTGGTTTTATTGCAGTGCTGATCCGGGTGTTTAATCCGGCATACCCCGAAGGGATGATGCTGTCGATTTTGCTCCTCAACGTATTTGCTCCATTGATTGACTATTATGTTTTGCAGGCAAATATCAAGAAGCGTTTGAAACGTGCAAAACTTGCAATTAAGGCCTGATAATAAAACGAAAAAATAAAAAAATCATGTATAGTAACGCTTATATTTTCAGGTATGCCGCCATAATGGTTGTTGTAGTAGCAGCTGTGCTTTCCTCTGCGGCAACATTTCTCAAGCCGATGCAGCAGCGAAATCAGGCTATCGACAAAATGCAAAGCATTTTGGAAGCGGCCGGCAAACAGGATATAGCCGTAGAAGATGCCATTCAAGTGTTTAATGCCAACATTACAAATATGATGGTGATCGATCAGGATGGCAATGTGCTTGATGATTATACCGGCGATGAAAAGCAAAACAGTGAGGCATTCAACCTCAACCTGAAAACTGAACTTTTCAATAAGTCGCAGAACAGGCCTTATCGCCTACCGCTTTATGTTACTGAAAAGCAAGGTGAAAAAACTTACATTATTCCATTGCTTGGTGTTGGCTTGTGGGGACCGGTATGGGGCAATATAGCCATCAAATCAGATTTTTCTACTATAACTGGTGTTACCTTCGACCATAAGTCGGAAACCCCCGGCTTGGGTGCCGAAATCAACACCAATATGTTCAAGGACCAGTTTAAGGGCAAGCAGTTATTAGGCCCTGATGGTAAATTTGTCTCTGTGCAGGTGGTAAAAGGAGGAGTTTCGAATTTTCCGGCTGACCAGCAAAAGCATAAGGTTGATGCCATTTCCGGTGGTACTATCACCAGCAATGGCGTTAACGATATGATTGAGAATGTTATTGAAAGTTATGTTCCATTCTTTAAAAAACAAGGATAAACAATGAGTGCAGAAGTAAAAGAAAGAGAACCCTTGT
>CAYTUA010000149.1:0-5670 GCA_964440855.1 uncultured Lentimicrobiaceae bacterium | reverse complement strand
AAACGCAAGGAATTGCAGGAGTTTATCGCCCGCTTCAGCGCCAATGCTTCCAAATCGAAACAAACGACCAGCCGCAAAAAAATGATTGAGAAACTCAATGTAGAGGACATCAAACCATCCACACGGCGGTATCCCGGCATAATCTTTAAGCCTGAGCGTGAGGTGGGTGATAAAGTGCTGGATGTGAATGGTCTGAGTGCACAAATTGATGGCAAATTGCTTTTTGGAAATATTGATTTCAGTGTGAACAAAGGCGATAAAATCATTTTCCTGTCAAAGGATACACGTGCCATGACGGCCTTGTTTGAGATTATTAACGGCAACCAAAATGCCGAAACCGGCACCTACCATTGGGGGCAAACCATCACACCGGCCTATTTACCTCTCAATAATTCAGTATTTTTCAACAAGGGTTATAGCCTTTCAGATTGGCTCTGCCAGTTTACGTCGGACACCACCGAATTTTTCGTGCGTGGCCACCTGGGGAAAATGCTGTTTGCCGGCGAGGAAATTCACAAACAAGTGCATGTACTTTCCGGCGGTGAGAAAATGCGCTGCATGATTGCTAAAATGATGCTGCTCAATGCCAACACCCTCATCCTGGACACGCCCACCAACCACCTCGACCTGGAAACCATTCAGGCCTTCAACAACAATTTGGTGAAATATCCTGGAAATATTTTAATGGCCTCGCACGACCACGAATTCATTCAAACCGTCAGCAACCGCATTATCGAGCTCACACCCAATGGCACCATCGACAAACTCATGGAATATGATGCCTATATTGCGGATGAAAAGATAAAGGAATTACGCGAGAAAATGTACGATAACGTAAAGGTATAGCATGTCGCAAATTGTTAAAAATCAATCGGATATTTTAAAAAAACTGGGCATTGAGGCACTCAATCCCATGCAGGAAGCTGCCGGCAAAGCCATTTTGACCGGTGCCGAAACAGTTTTGCTTTCGCCTACCGGAACAGGAAAAACGCTTGCATTCCTGCTTCCACTGATTGAGGGATTGGACGCTTCCATTCATGAAGTGCAGGCCCTGATCCTTGTTCCTTCGCGGGAATTGGCCAAACAAATCGAAGGGGTTGTGCGCCAGATGGGCACGGGCTATAAAGCCAATGCGGTGTATGGTGGCCGGTCCGGTTATCAAGACAAAATTGACCTGAAGCACCTGCCTGCCATACTGATTGGCACGCCTGGACGCATAGCCGACCATTTGCGGCGCAACAGTTTTTCAACAGAGAAAATACGGATGCTGGTCCTGGACGAATTCGACAAATCCCTTGAAGTGGGCTTTGAATCTGAAATGTCAGAAATTATGGCGAAGCTGCCGCGGCTCAGCAAAAAAATCCTGACCTCTGCCTCCAACAAAGTGGAGATTCCGCCATTTGTTGGCTTGAAAAAGCCGGTCCGGCTGAATTTTTCGGATAAGGGCAGTGCCCAACTCAGCCTGAAAATTGTTGTTTCGCCGGCCAAAGACAAATTGCAAAGCCTGATAGCAACGCTGAAGTATTTGGGCGGGCAGCCTGGCATTGTTTTTTGCAATTTTAAAGATACCATCAGTTATGTAAGCGATTTTCTAACGGAAAATGATATCCCCCACGGCTGTTTTTATGGGGATATGGAGCAAAGGGACCGCGAACTGGCATTGATAAAATTCAGGAATGGCACCCACCGCTTGCTGTTGGCCACTGATCTGGCAGCCAGGGGCATTGATGTACCTGAGCTGCTTTTTATTATCCATTATCAGCTTCCGCAAAAAAGCCACGAATTTATGCACCGCAATGGGCGTACCGCCCGCATGAACGCCGATGGCACGGCCTATATCCTGAAATGGAAATACGAAACCCTCCCTGAGTATATACCCGAAGCCCCCATTGAAAATCCGAAAAAGGCAGAACAGCTTTCTGCTTCAAACTGGAAGACCATCCAAATTTTGGGTGGCCGAAGGGATAAGATTTCAAAAGGTGATATTGCCGGCCTGTTTATGAAGGTGGGAAAGCTGGCAAAAGAAGAATTGGGCCTGATCGAAATACAACAGGAAACATCCTATGTGGCAGTGCCGGCAGCCAAAGCGAATCTACTGGCAAACAGCCTGAACAACAGCAAGCTCAAAGGTAAAAAGATCAGGCTGGGGGTGGTTTAGGTTGGGGTGTCATTGAATGGCCATTTTATCCGGAATGTCCCTTTTTATAAAAAATAAAGCCTCTCTTATTTGATTAACCATTACTACTACAGGCTTGTTCATCAAGTTATTGAGATGTATTTACTCAAAATAAACACGAACAAAACAAACAAACTTAACAGCCCGATTGCTGAAGTTGCTATTCCGGTTTTGCGGTCGTAGAGCCAACCGCTCATTCCCAAAGCCGAAATTATGGCCAACAAGCCTAATATCAGCAGCCTGACAAGCATTTGGTGATGGGATTGCAAATCGTGGCCCTTGTTGAAATCCATCAACGACCAGCCCAAAGCCGACAATAAAAAGCCCATGGAGGCAATCATCAGCATGATGACCAACCAAAACTTGATTTTCTTCTCACTACCCGTTGTCAGTAAGGCACTTAAAAAGGTAAACGAAAAGCCCCCCAATACGGAGCTTATCAACGCAAGCTGCCTGATGCTTTCTTCCATTTTCTGATGTTTTTAAATTTTCAATCACTGTATTAATCCTCTTCAACATAAAACTATTAACTTAGAGTTTTAATAAATTGCTTTTCAGCTTTCACTATCATGTCCTGTTTAGCTTTTGTTAGTCAATCGCAACCGATGTGGACTGGTATTGGGCACCCTGCGGATAAGTCCGCGTGCTTCCAAATCGAGCTTAACGGTTACTATGTACCAGCCCACACTTCCATCAAAGCTGTCTGACAGTCTGGCAAAGGCAAGTTCCGTAAGGTCTTTGAAGCTGATTTCATTGTGTTCTATCAAGGTTTCAACGATGAAATTCCTGATCACATCATATCTCCTTTTCAGGATGTTCACCCCCGTTTTTCCCTTGGGATGAAGGGTTAGGATTTTTTCTTCGTTCATATAGGATTGTTTTTTAATTCCGATTGGGTTTGCAAGTTTAAATATTGATAAAAACACCGCAATGATAATAAAAATGCTTGCACAATTTTAAACTAAAAACTTAGTTATATTTGTAACTCAAAACCAAATCGATGAAGAATAGACAATTGCTTTTGGTATTCAGCTGTTTTATGGGTTTCGTCCTATCGGCAGGCGCGCAGGAATCAGAAGCTGCCAAAGCTTTCAGGGCAAAAAATGATTCCTTGATAAATGCCTGGAGACAAGAATATGAAGAACAGGCCCGGCTCAGGCGCACTGCATTTCTGGAGATGATTGATACCATCGCCTCCGACAGCCTGATGGTGCTCAGTGCCCGCAATATGGAGCTGCAAACATTGTCCGATTTGTCGCGTTTCAAGCGGCTAAAGCAAATACATTTGGAAGGGCATGCGCTGGAGAAGCTTCCAAAATCAACTTTCAGGGCCGACAGCCTGACGCATATTGTTGCCGACCGCAGCATGCTGAAAAAGATACGGTTTCCAGCCAATAAGTCAGTCAGGGTGCTTTCATTGCAGCTAAACCAATTGAAACGTGTGCCACGCAGCATCCGCAAATTGAAAAACCTTCAATCGCTCAACCTCGAAAACAACAATATCAAACGTATTCCCCGCTTTATCAAGCGGATGGACAGCCTCAAGGATATCAACCTCAACCACAACAACATCCGTTTAAACAAAAGGGCTGCGAGGCGTCTGGCCCACATCGGGGCCGTATCGCTGGGGGGCAACAAAATCCAAAGCCTCCCGGAAAATATGGGCAAGATGCAGGGGCTTAAAAGTCTCAACCTGGGCAAGAACCAGCTGCATGAACTCCCGCCATCTTTTGCCGAACTAAAAGGTCTTGAACAGTTGATTTTTTACGAAAATAAATTTTCAACCTTTCCAGCAGAAGTGCTCGAACTGAAAAAGCTCAAGCATATCGACTTCTATTACAACCAGTTGACAAGCCTACCGGAAGAACTGGGCGAACTGTCAGAACTTGAGCAATTGTTTATGTCCTTTAATCAGTTGACCTCCCTGCCCAACAGCCTGCAAAAACTCGAAAACCTGACCTATCTGTATGTTCACAACAACCAACTTGTAGTGATTCCAAACTGGATAGGGCAGCACCAAAAGCTGCAGCGGCTGGGGTTTAGCCACAACCGGCTTATCAACCTGCCTGATTTGTCGGCCATGCCGGCCCTCACCGATCTGGATGTGCAGGACAACCTGATTGAACGGTTTCCCCGGGAGTTGATTGAAAAAGAAGGCATGCACCTCTTGATTCTGAAAAACAATGACTTTAAACTCGAAAAAGCCGAAATGGAAACGCTCAAAACCACCATTGAGCACTTGAAAAAGAATGGTTTTGTAATCGTTTTGTAATGTGATTGGCAAATTTCTATGTATCAATTTCAGCCTGAAATCCCTTATACTTCATCATGGCTTGTATGATCTTTGTCTTGCCCCTCATTTTCGAGCCAGCTTTTTAACAACTCGAGTAAATGCTTGTTTTCCGAGAGCTTCCGCTTTCTTTTATTATTTGCTAGAAAAAACACCAGGCCAATATAAGCAGTCGTTCCACCGTAGGCCAATAGGATTGTTGGCCAGGCTTCGTTGGCGAAAATTTCAGCATAGTAGAAGAAAAAGGTTGCCAGCAACAACAACATAAAAAAAGGTGTTGCATACCTGAGTGCAAACATCCTGATTCTCACTTTTAGCATCGCTTGCCTGATATACCTTTTGGTTTCGAGGGAGGAATCCAACATTTTAAAATGTACCCCCAGCCACATAATTATGAGCATACTGATCAGCAACAAGCCCATAAACAGAAGGCTGTTGTAAAAGTAAATGCTTCTCCCGGGAAAGCTGGTCCAAATCCAGGCCATAACGATAAACACCCCGGCAAAAGATACAGAAATAAACAAATTGGTGAAAACCAGCTTTTTCTGATCTTTTTTCAGCTGTGTTTTTGCCTTTGCAATAATATCCTGAACATCTGTATCAGCCTCATCTATTTTACTTTGCCAGATGTTTTTCAACAAATCGAAATTATCAGTTTTCATTTTCCATCAATTTTTTAAGTCTTTGTTTTGCCCTTCCAATTTTCACGCCGGCATGTCCAATATTGATATTCAAAACCTCCGCTATTTCCTTATAGGAAAGGTCTTCCAATACAAGTGAAATCAATAAACGGTCGTTATCGGGCAATTGCCTTATTGCGCGATGAAGTTGGTTTAATCCATCGTGTTTCTCCTGCCCTTCCTCCCTATCCGGCACATCGCCAGCAGCAGACACATGGGTTTCATTGGTTTTAATTGTCCCGATTTTTGTTTTGAAGCGGATTGCTGTATTGATCGCGATGCGGAAGATATAGGTATTCCAAGTACTTCTGCCTTTAAACCTGTGCAGTGATTTCCATATTTCAATATAGATTTCCTGCCGAAGGTCCTTGATGTCCTCCTGGTTATCCAAAAACGAATAACACACCCGGTAAATGCTGTTTTTTGAATGCGCTATCAGTTCATGAAAGAGGCTTTCCTTTTGATTCATTTCTTTATTGCTTGTTAATGAATTCTTTAATAAGTTTCATAAACAATTCAGGTTG